>NZ_JACSKM010000011.1:0-80002 GCF_018617615.1 Exiguobacterium sp. s189
AGGCTCGATCAGAGCGCTTCATGACCCAAAATACGACAAAACGCCCGTTTCAGACGAAATGAAACGGGCGTTTTGTCTACAGTCTGAAACGATGCCTCTCAGGCATCGTTTTTTTAGTCTAACGTATGAATCGCTTTATGACAGGTCGGACACACCCAAATTCCGTGGTCATCTTGCAGATGATACTCCATCAGTTTCGATGCATCGTTTCCGTATCGTTCGAAAAGATTGATCTCACAAACCGAGCATGTTGTCACCGGAGCGTACGGGGCGACAAGCTTCTCCCGAAATAAATGCGCTTCATAATTCTCTTTTGTCCATTTTGATGAGGGGACATGGCACCCATCTATCCATTTCTGATGAATCGACTCGTACTGTTCATCCGCTTCATACATCCCTATCTTCATAAGCGGGTGGTGAAAATGAAGTTGGATTAAATCGACCAAACTGTACGTCGCCACTTCTTCCTTTTTAGCGCCAAGCCAGTATGGGTCGTCAGGTTGCTCGATCAATTCCTCTAATAATACCTCTGCCTCTGCCACGATCCCATGCCCGATCACTTCGATGAACGCGGTCGGGGTCGTCACGGACCCTTTCACATAAACGGGACTTTGTTCAAGAAAATAGGTCGGGAATGCGTTCCAGACATCATATTGATTTGGGTCGACCTGAAGGATTGCCATCGTTTATTGATGAGAAAGCGTGAAACGTTCACGCCATTCAGGATCAAATTGATTCGCACGGAACATCTCGATCTCTTGTTTATAAGGTGCCACTTTCGTTTTTTCACTAACTGGAATATATGGCGTCTCTAAAATTTTTGGGAGATGTGCAAATGCCTCATGATGAATGATTCGATTTAATGTATCGAATCCAATCTCACCATACCCGATATTTTCGTGCCGGTCTTTTCTCGCACCGCGCACGTTTTTTGAATCATTCACATGAATTACACCGAGACGGTCGAGACCGACGATCCGATCGAATTCTTCAATCACACCATCTAAATCACCGACCAAGTCGTATCCTGCATCATGTACGTGACACGTATCGAAACAGACAGAGAGACGGTCATTGTGTGTGACGCCGTCTATGATTGTTGCCAATTCTTCGAACGTCTTTCCGAGCTCGCTTCCCTTCCCTGCCATCGTCTCAAGCGCAATCTTAACCTGTTCGTCACCAGTCAACACTTCATTCAGTCCTTCAATGATCCGGGCAAGACCAATGTCTTCCCCGGCACCAACATGAGCCCCTGGGTGAAGAACGACATGGCGAGCAACTTGGAGTGCTTCAGCACGCTTCAACTCTTGTGTCAAAAATGAAACGGCCAATTCGAACGTCTCAGGTTTTGTCGTATTTCCGAGGTTAATGATATAAGGTGCATGGACGACAATCTCTTCGATATCGTGAGCAGCCATATGTGTGAGTGCAGCCTCGATATTCAAATCCTCAATCGGCTTTCGACGTGTATTTTGAGGAGCTCCCGTATACACCATCATCGTATTCGCCCCATATGAAACAGCCTCTTCACTACCTGCAAGTAGCATTTTTTTACCTGATACCGAAACGTGTGAACCTATTTTTAACATCATCATCTTCCCTTCATAAGCTTCTATCTTCAGTTTACACAAAAAGAAGAACCGACTCCAAGAAGTCGATTCTTCAAACGATTAACGCTTGTTTTTCTTACGAGCAGCACGACGATCCGAGCGCTGCTGTTGCATGTGCTCGCGTGAAGCCGTCTCTTTTAACTTATACTTAAATTTCTTCTTATAGCCAGGTTTGACTTTCTTCTTCGCCTTCTTGATTTCACCGGCCATACGACTATGTGCCGTATGTGAGACTTTCATCTTCCGGTCCGTTTGGCGACGACGACGTGTTTTGATTGGCTGAATCGAACCATTGCGCAAGTCCACGTGTGTGAATTCGAACCCTCGTTCTTCGAGTCGGTTGATTGGCCCATTTTCATGGTCCTCATACAATGTGTATGCCTCACCTGAAGCACCCGCACGACCTGTACGACCGACACGGTGCGTGTAGAAGTCAAGGTCTTTCGGAATCCCATGGTTGATGACGTGAGAAACGCCTGAGATGTCGATCCCTCGAGCTGCCAAGTCTGTAGCAATCACGTATTGATACTTCGCGTCGTTAATGTCCTTGATGGCTTGTTTACGGCGACGTGCCTGCATGTCCCCGTGTAACGTACCGACATTCAGTCCCGCTTCACGGAATGACGTCTCTAGTTCATCCGCTTCTTGCTTCGTATTCGTAAATACGAGACAGACGAACGGATTGATTGCTTTTGCAATTTCAACAGTCAATTCCTTACGATCACGGTGTCGTACCGGGATGACGTGGTGCTTGATTTTTGGTGCGACACGATGTTCTGGGCTCGCTTCAGCAAAGCGCGGGTCGTGCAAGTAACGCTTCAAGAACGGCTCGAGCTTCTCAGGGATTGTCGCTGAGAAGACCATCGTTTGAAGTTTTTCTGGAAGTGATTGCGCGATGCGGTCAACTTCCGGCAAGAATCCCATATCGAGCATTTGGTCAGCTTCATCGACAACGAAATGTGTCACTTTATGCGGGAACAATGCTTGTGCTTTCATTAAGTCAAGGATTCGTCCCGGTGTCCCGATAATGAGTTGTGGTGGATTTTTCATCTTATCGATTTGACGTTCGCGGTCTGTTCCTCCGACAATCAAACTTGATTTGATGTAATCCGGATTCTTAATGAGGATTGATTTTAATTCTTCATGAATCTGCCATGCGAGTTCACGTGTCGGAGCGACAACGATCGCTTGGACAGATTCCTCTTCTGGGTTGATCGCTTCTACGATCGGTAATAGGAACGCAAGTGTTTTCCCCGTTCCTGTTTGTGATTTCCCAATAATATCTCGACCATTCAGTGCAGCCGGAATAATCCGTGCTTGTATATCGGTCGGTTTCGTGATGCGTTTTTCTGTTAACGCATCGATCATAAACGGTAGCAATTTGAACTGTTGGAAGCTGTTCAATCGATACACCTCCTGTTTCTTTCCACTTTTCCTAGCATAGCGGAATCAAATCATTTGTCAATCAATCTTTTGCCACGCCTTCATATAAATAACTCGATGAATAATAATGCTTGGCAATTTTCTTTCCATTTAAATGTTGTTCGAGCGCTTTGAAGCCGACTTCCATCATCTCGTTCGGCGACTGAACGACAGTCGCATTGACCTTCCCATTTTGAATGAGTGGATAAATATCAGAAATGCCATCCACCGATACGATCGTCTTGTCCGATAAGTCATGACTTTCTAAAGCTCGAACGACACCGAACGTATTATCGTCATTGTGCGAAAAGACAGCATCAAATGGAATTTCTTCTTCTAACCAACGTGACATTTCAATCTCTGCTTGGAACGTATCATAGTTCCCCGTGATGGAGGCAATGATTTCGAATTGGTCGGCATTCGCTTTTTCGTACTCCCGAATCCCAAGACTGCGATCCATCGTGGAGCGTACCTTCGGCGTACCCCTCACCTCGACGACACGAATCGGTCGATCGAGGTCACTATATTTCGCGGCAATTTGTTCCGCTGCCATCCGGCCGATATCGACATTGTCGGAGACGACCGATGTCAAGACACTCGGATGATCAATCATACGGTCAATCGCAATAATCGGGATATTTTCTCGTTTTGCACGTTCTAACGACGGTTGAATGAATGTGTCATCGAGCGTCGTCAAGAAGATGGCCTCGACACCCCGATCAATCAAGGAGTCCAATTTTTCTTTTTCTAACACGCGTGAATCTTCACTCGTCGTAGGAATCGGGATAAATCCTTTTTGGTTGGCCGTATGAACGAACGAGTCTAACAGCTTGTTCGCATGCTCATGTTTATCGCTGACGAACACGAATCCCACTTCTTTTTCATCTGTTTTTTGCTCCGGTAATTGAATCGATGTGATCAGAAGGATTGTCATGGCCCAAACGATTGGTAACCAGAGCCAATAATGTTTGAGCGTTTTCATGATGGATCTCTCCTTGGAATTTTGATCAACATCGCCGTTCCTTTGTCGACGACGCTATCAATCTCCATCAATCCGTTCACACTCTTCAAGTATTCTTGAATCATGTAAATCCCAAGACCGTTTCCGTTGTCTTTCGTCGTGTTGAATGCCGAACCGACTGTCTTGAGTTGTTCTTCTGTCATACCAATCCCGTTATCTTCAATTAAGAATCGATATTCCTGCTCCGTAAAGAGAACGGTTACGACAACACTTCCCTCTGCACCTTTTGATTCAACAGCCTCGACCGCGTTTTTGAACAGGTTATAGATGATTTGAACGAGCATGTCGAACGAGGCATAGAAAGGAGGCATGTCATTCGGAACGAGTAATTCCCACTTGGTCGGACGCTTGTAACATTCAGCATCCATCAAGAATTCGAGTCGCTTCGCAAAGTCTAACATATCAATCCATTCTTCGTCTCTTCCTGCCTGATCAGGTTTGGCAAGTGTCAGCATCGTCGAGATTAAATCATTCGCCCGCTCCAATTCTTTGATGGCGACGTCTACCATGTCTTTATTGCTTTGTCCTTCTCGTGCCAACTGTAAGGTGATATGGACCGGTGTGAGCGGGTTTCGAATCTCATGGGCAATCCCGGCTGCCAATTGTCCAAGTGACGCTAGCTTTTCTTGATGCAAAATCAATTGTTGCTGGCTCAACTGTTCACGCCTTGATGTTTCCATCCGCTGGGCGTAATCGTTGTACGTATCCAGTAACGTCTCGACTTCTTTTGAACCGGTCCTCTCGAGCGTGATGGCACCGAGTGACTGTTGCTTCTTGATTTGATTGACAAGTTCGACGAGCGGATTCGTCAACGTTCGCGAGAGCAACAATCCGACAAGGATGCTCAAGAAGAACGTCACAAGTGCAATCATCAAGTACTGCCAACGCGTATCGTAGACCGTCTCATATACGGAGTCGTTCTGATGTTTTGCAAGCATACTCCAGCCACTGACTCGTGCATCCGGTTCGTACATCATCGTGTCTTCTTCCGTACTTAAAATTGTACGTGTACTCCGTCCTAGTACGTCGTCAATGACTTCACGTGATACGCGACGTTCTGCATCTGTGACCAAGTTGAACGACGTCGTCAACACTTCGCCTTGTTCATCTAACAGATAAAGAATCATGTCATCATTCGCTGATTCGAGCGACCGACGATACAAATCAGAGTTGAGCACACTGATACTTCCCCCAAAAATACCGATTGGTCGGTTGTCTTCAATGACAGGAACATATAAGAACGTTCCCATATCTCCACTAATCATGATAGGGTCACTCATATATAATTCTTTTCCACTCGCAGTCAATACTTCAGCGAACTTAGGATCACGTTTGATCACAGAAGAGGAAACTTGACGCTCAGAATACCATTTAAACGAATTCTTGCTGACATCATAATAGAAAATCGATGTAAAACTCGTTCGTTGATTTAAATACCCTGTCCGGATACGTTCTTCAATCCACGGTTCGTTTCCGACGTAAGCTCCAAGATAAACCAGGTCCTCATACAATTTACCGAGTCGGGACTCGACATTTTCAATACTATCGTCAATCGCATAGTCAAATTGCTCTTTCGCCAGTTCTTCTGCACGAGACACCGTGACGCGATCAGCAGAGAATGCAAGCGACGAGATAACAAGTGCTAAAATAATGATGATGATAAACGTAATTTGAAAAAAGTATGATTTTTTAAGTTCACGCAACTGTTTCATTCGATTCACGATGTCCCTCCTTTCTAACCTAAAAATTATAGCATGAATACACGCAAATCTTTTCGTATTTTCGAAACAATGTTAGACTAATACGTATGAAAGCACTTCGAAAGGAGCCTTCGTCTTCATATGAAAGTTAAAAAAATTAGTCCACGCGGATATTGCTATGGTGTCGTCGATGCCATGAAACTCGCAAATGAGGCGGTTGCAAATCCAGATTTGCCACGCCCGATTCATATACTCGGAATGATTGTCCATAATCGTCACGTCACACAGGCGTTCGAGGACCTCGGTGTCAAAACGGTTGACGGTGAGGACCGGATGCAGGCGCTTGAAACGATCGACCGCGGAACGGTCGTCTTCACGGCGCACGGGATTTCCCCACTCGTTCGGAAACGTGCCATTGAAAAAGGATTGACGATTGTCGATGCCTCTTGTCCTGATGTCCTCGTCACACACGATTTGATTCGGGAAAAAACGGCTGAAGGATATGATGTCATCTATATCGGGAAACATGGCCACCCAGAACCAGAGGGCGCGATTGGAGTCGCACCGAACCATGTTCATTTGATTCAATATGAACATGAAATCGATCAGTTACCGAGTCGGTTATTCGACCGGAAAATTCTCGTGACGAACCAGACGACGATGAGTCAATGGGATGTCTCTGCACTGATTGAGACGATTCAGTCCCGCTATCCACACGTTGAAGTGCATAACGAAATTTGTAATGCGACTCAAGTTCGTCAAGAAGCCGTGGCCGAACAAGCCGGAGACTGTGAATTATTAATCGTCGTCGGCGATCCAAAATCAAATAACTCGAATCGTTTGGCGCAAGTCTCTAAAGAGATTGCCGGCACAAATGCATATCGCATCGGCGATTTGAGCGAACTTGATTTGAACTGGCTCGAGGGTGTCGAGACCGTCGCCGTGACGTCCGGCGCCTCTACACCGACACCGATCACGAAAAAGGTCATCGATTTCTTGTCACAGTACGATCCAGAAGATTTGAGTACACATGATAAAACACCATATCTCGAACTTCGCAGTATCTTACCGAAAGTAAAGGCATTGCGTAAGTGAACGAATCCCCCATTCTCAACGAGAAAATGGGGGATTTTTTATGTCATCTGAATTGGAACGGGTTCGTGTTCGCTTCGGAGATCATCAACTCGACATCGATTTTCGCTTTCTGAAACTTCTCTGTGAGAATCCCGACCACGCCACGCTTCATGACACTTTCGACGTGGTGTCCTGGGTCGACGACCGCGAGTCCGAGTGCCATCGCATCATGCGCCACGTGGAAGTATAAATCACCCGTTACGTAAGCATCTGCACCTTTGAAATGTGCAGTGGAAACATATTTGTTTCCGTCCCCTCCAAGTACGGCCACTTTCTCAATAAATCGTTTCGGGTCTCCGACGAAACGGACACCTTCCACTCCAAAGCTCGTCTTCACATGGTCAGCGAACGCTTCGAGTGTTACAGGCTGTTCAAGTCGACCGATGCGTCCTAACCCGTATACGTGTCCTTCAATCTCATCTCGAATTAAATCATATGCTACTTCTTCATACGGATGAGCATCTTTCATCGCTTTCAAGACTCGCTTCTTCTGGCTTTCGCGGACGACCGTCTCGATTCGAACCTCATCGACTTGTTCTGTCTCGTGAACTCTACCAATGAATGGTGTCGTCCCTTCAAGAGGAGTAAATTGTCCTTTTCCAGAAACTCGGAACTGACAATCCGCATAGTCTCCGATATGTCCGGCACCTGCTCTGCCTAATGCACGTGACACGTCTTCTGCGTGTGATTCCGGCACGAACACCGTTAATTTATAGACTGGCTCCTCATACGTTGGTACGAGTACTTTTGTGTCGTGCAACCCGATTGCTTCACTCATCCAATCGTTCACACCGCCAACACAAACATCTAAATTTGTATGTGCCACGTAGACCGCGATGTCATGCTGAATACATTTCATCGTGATTTTCCCTGCCGTAGAACGATCATTGACTTGAGATAACGGACTAAAGATAGGCGGATGATGGGCAATGATCAAATCCACCTTTTTCTCAATCGCTTCATCCACGACCGATTCAAGCACATCGAGCGTTACCATGACCCGTTTGACATCTTTATTGAGTGATCCGATCTGCAAGCCGATTTTATCTCCTTCGACTGCTAAGTGTTTTGGCGCAAACTCTTCAAACAACTGGATCACTTGATTGCCGTTCGCCATTACTGACTCACCTCTCTCATTTTGTCACGCATCCGTTTGAATTCGATTTGTTTTTGAACCAACGCCTCTGACTGAATGCCATCTGCCATTTGACCGAGTACATATTCGAGTTTATCCGCTTCACGACTCCACTTCAGTTTGAACGCCTCAGGGCGTTCCTGAATCAAATATGGACCGAATAATAGTTGCCAAGTCCGTTCTGTGAGATCGTCACTATACATCGTTTCAGTCCCTTTTTCGCCGACGAGAATCTCATATACCTTATCATTCTCTTCGACAATCGCTTCTTCGACGAGAACATATCCATTCTCAAGCAACCAACTCCGAACGTGTTGTCCGTCGACATTCGGTTGAAGAATCAGACGCTCGACTGCACCGAGCTTCTCTTTCCCGGATTCTAGAATCGAACGAATCAAACTGCCACCCATCCCACAAATCGAGATACATGTCGCTTCGTCTTCATGTAATACAGCCAGACCATCACCGAGACGTACATCAATGACTTCTCGCGCTCCAATCAAGTCTACTTGTGCTTTCGCAGCTTCCATCGGACCAACATTTACTTCGCCTGCAATCCCCTTTGAAATGATTCCTTGTTGAAGGGCGTAGCATGGCACATATGCGTGATCCGACCCAATATCAGCGAGCACGCTTCCTTTCGGGATATAATCGACAACTTGCTTCAAGCGTCGATCTAAGATGACACGTTCTTGCATGTAAGACAACTCCTTTGTTCTACTTCTTCCCTAGCGTATCGAATTCTTTACACTTCGACAACAAAAAACGCACCCCGCTACGGAGTGCGCCACTTCTTATTGTTCGATCAACCAGTTCGCAAGCACTTCTGCTTCTTCAGCTGATGCAAGACCTGCAGGCATCGCACCTTGTCCGTTGACAATGATGTTTGCGATTTCTTCTGGTGAAAGACGATCGCCGACACCAGTAAGTGCTGGACCAACGCCACCTTCAAGGTTTCCGCCGTGGCAACCTGTGCAACCCTTCGCTGCATATAACTCTTCTGGGTTCATTTCAGTGACTGCTGGACCTTCAGCCGCTTGTTGCGCCTGATTCACACCAAAATACGATAATGATACCATGGCAATAATTGCGACGATTGCGATTGCCGCAAACGGTAACAATGGATTACGCATTGTAGTTCCCCCTCATGTTCATTCCAAATTTCTATCCAACACTATTTTACTCAAAAAATAATAAAGAAGGAAGGAAAATCACTCATTTTCCTTCCTTTCTTCTAAAACTTCACACTTTATTCAAATATGAACTTAATCGAGGAAGTCTTTCAAGCGTTTGGAACGACTCGGGTGACGTAATTTACGAAGAGCTTTCGCCTCGATCTGACGAATCCGCTCACGCGTGACGCCGAACACTTTTCCGACTTCTTCAAGTGTACGCGTACGACCATCGTCTAAACCGAAACGAAGACGAAGGACGTTTTCTTCACGGTCCGTCAACGTATCGAGCACGTCTTCTAACTGTTCTTTTAACAATTCATAGGCTGCTGCATCTTGTGGGGCCATTGCATCTTGGTCTTCAATGAAGTCACCGAGATGTGAATCGTCCTCTTCCCCAATCGGTGTTTCAAGTGACACCGGCTCTTGCGCGATTTTTAGAATCTCACGCACTTTTTCAGGTGTGAGTTCCATCTCTTTCGCAATCTCCTCTGGAGAAGGTTCACGACCGAGGTCTTGGAGCAATTGACGTTGAACGCGAATCAATTTGTTAATTGTTTCGACCATGTGAACCGGGATCCGGATTGTACGCGCTTGGTCAGCAATCGCACGAGTGATGGCCTGACGAATCCACCATGTCGCATAAGTCGAGAATTTGAACCCTTTCATGTAGTCGAATTTTTCGACTGCTTTGATGAGTCCCATGTTTCCTTCTTGAATCAAATCAAGGAAGAGCATCCCACGACCGACGTAACGTTTCGCAATCGAAACGACGAGACGAAGGTTCGCTTCCGCAAGACGTTTTTTCGCTTCTTCGTCTCCTTGCTCGATTCGTTTCGCAAGCTCCGTTTCATCTTTCGCACTGAGAAGGTCGACACGACCAATTTCTTTCAAATACATTCGGACCGGGTCGTTGATTTTAATTCCAGGTGGTACCGATAAGTCGTTTAAGTCGACTTCTTCATCTTCTTTTTTCGCAGGTGTTTCTTCTGCGTCAGCTGCGTCCTCTGTGACACGGATATCTTTCGCTTCTAAATCTTCGATGAAGTTATCAATGAAATCCGAGTCCACCTCAAAATGACTGAGGCGGTCTTGAATTGCTTGCATTGAGACAACGCCTTTTTTCTTTCCTAACTTTTCAAGCTCTTCTATGGCGTTAAATAAATCCTCTTTCTTCTTCTCTGCCATTTAGCAGTTCAACTCCTTCCAAACTTCATCCACGTTCATCGTTCTCGTAGACGACGACTACGGGCAATCAATTCTTGTAGCTTGGACGCCTGGTCAACAATACTTTCGGCGTCTTGAGCGATTTCCCTTTTTGCACGCTCGATTTGACGTTGCTCCTCATAACTGTTTATGACCCGAATGTATTCGTCTAAAACCTCTTCAGACAGTTCATCCGGTCCAGCCATCAGTCGGATCTCCGCAAAACGCATCGCATAATCGGGACGTTGGTCGCAGTAACGCTCCATAAAAGGCAACGTCACTTGATCGAACTCATCTTGTGTCATCGTCTCAGAGACGATTTCATACAATGCCGAACCTAGCATACGATGTGTCTCATCCTGATAACGTAGCCCTAGACGATCGCGTACAAAGCGGACTTGTTCCGGTCCAGTCAACATGGCACGTAACAAATACTTCTCTGCTTTCATCCAGCGGGGTTCACCTGTTTTACTCGAACGCTTTCGTACAGGTTCCGCAGGCTCCATCGAACGGACGGGTGTCGATTCGCTTGACGTCGGACGAGGGATTCTCGAACGAAGCGTCTCAATCGGAATCTCAAATTCATCCGCCAGTTTTTTTACATATAAATCTCTTCGAATCGAATCATTCGTCTTACCGATCTCTTCAAGCATAGATTCAATAAAGCGAATCCGTTCTCCTTCTCGGTTCAAGTTTTTTCCTCGTCTGAGCATGCGATTCATAAAATCAAGCACGCTCATCTGTTCCGTTTCAACAAACTGTTGCCAATGCGACGCCCCGTGTTGACGAATATAATCATCCGGGTCTGTCTTTTCGGGTAACGGTAAAACTTGTACATCGAGCGGAGATGACTCCAATAAGCGAATGACTTTTTGGGTCGCCTCTTGTCCCGCATGGTCTCCGTCATAGCAGATGATGACTTCTTCCACGATTCGTGACAATGCTCTTGCATGTTGTGGAGAGAAGGCAGTTCCAAGTGATGCCACAACTTCTTGTGTACCCGCTTGCGCGACTTGTAAGACATCTACGTTCCCTTCTACAAGGAAGACTCGTTTCTTCTTACGCATTAATGCCCGGGCTTGAGAGAAGCCAAATAGCAATTCACTCTTGTTGAATAACGGCGTTTCAGCCGTATTCACGTATTTTGGTTGACGGTCATCAATCGCACGCCCGCTGAAGCCAACGATGGTGCCGTCTCGATCCGCAATCGGAAAGACGACCCGTCCTTCAAATCGGTCAAAATATTCACCGGATTTGGACTTCGAGATTAAACCTGCCTCAACCATCACTTCTAAATCGAACCCTCGCCGCTCCAACAACTCGACAGTAAAGCGTCGTTGGTCTGGGGCAAATCCAATCTTGTATTGCGCAATCGTTTCTTCCGTTAAATCACGGTTGCGCAAATACGACAATCCCACTTCGCCAGCTTCCGTTTTCATCAAGACTTCATGGTACAAGTCCGCGACGAGCCGATGTGCATCACGCATCTGTTTACGCCATACTTGTTCACGTGTGAGTTCTTCGTCCCCTTGTATACCCTCTACTGAAATATTCGCGCGCGTTGCTAAACGCTCGACTGTCTCAGGAAAAGACAACCCTTCCGTCTCCATCACGAACGTGAATACGTTCCCTCCGGCACCACAGCCGAAACAGTGATACATCCCTTTTTCAGGTGAAACGGAAAAAGACGGTGAGTTTTCGGAATGAAATGGACATAACCCGACAAGCCGATGCCCTTGTTTCTTTAATTCGACACGCTCGCCAATCAATTCGACGATATCGGTCGCTTGCTTCACTTCTGCGATGACTTCATCTGGTATCCGTGGCATCTTGACCACTCCCTGTTTCCAATCTCGCAACGAAACGGAACGCTCATCACGTTCCGTTTCACTGTACTGTCAATACTCTATTATACCCTCTCAAAGCAACGATTACTAATCGAAACACTTATGCAGATTAGTCGTCTTTTGATTGCTCGAGATGACGTAAGATAATACCCGCCGTCTCTTCAACCGCCTTGTTCGTCACATCGATTACATCACAACCGATTCGTTCATAAATCCCACGAGCATATTCGAGCTCTCGATTGATTCGTTCAAGTTGTGCATAGTCCGCTTCCGGCTTCAAACCGAGTGACTTGAGGCGCTCCATTCGAATCGAAATCAACTTCTCTGGAGAGATGATTAACCCGACACACCGTTCTGCCGGTAAGTCGAATAACTCCTCCGGAGGTCGTGATTCTGGTACGAGTGGGACGTTCGCGACTTTATATCGCTTCAATGCCAAATACTGAGACAGTGGTGTCTTCGATGTTCGCGAGACGCCGACGAGTACGATGTCGGCTTTTTTCAGACCTCGCGGGTCTCGACCATCGTCATATTTGACGGCAAATTCCATCGCTTCGATTTTACGGAAGTAATCATCGTCCAAGCGATAGATGAGTCCCGGTTTTTCACGCGGAGCTTCTTTTAGTTGTCCCGCTAATACATCGAGCAAATCACCGAGCAAGTCAACCGTCTTGACCTGGTGTTCTTCCCCAAGTTTCATGAGAAGCGCGCGATGCTCTTCATTGACGAGCGTGAATGCAATGATTGCGTGTTGCGCCTTCGCTTGTGTGACCACATCGATAATCGTCTGCTCATCCTCAACGAATGGGATACGGAGCGTTTCGATCGCATTCTCATGGAATTGGATACTCGCTGCTCGGACGACGAGCTCACACGTCTCCCCGACCGAGTCACTTACCACAAAAACGAGTTGTTTCGTAGTCAAATCGGTTTCCTCCTCAAATCGACTCATCGTTCGCTAACGCAATGAGCACCTTCGTCATGTTCGTTTTCGTCATCCGACCGAGAACAATCAATTTGCCATCCTTCTCTTCAACGACCGGCATGGCATCGATTTGCTTCTCAATCAATTTCATTCCTGCACGAATCAATGTCTCGCTTTTCTCGCAAACCGTGATATTCGGCATGCGTGTCATGATGACGTTGACCGGCAATTGATCTAAATCTTGATTCCCAATTGCTGCGCGGAGGAGGTCTTTACGTGACAGTACCCCTACGAGTTCTCTGTCACGTCCGACAACGAACAGCGAGCCCACATCTTCTAAGAAGAGCGTGACAATCGCATCATATACCGTCATCTCATCCCGAACGACTTTCGCAGAGGACATAAAATCTCCGACCGTTAAGGAATCTAGCTTTTCGCGGAGCATCGACGAATTCCGTTTGCCAACGAACGTGTAGCCGACGCGAGGTCTTGCTTCAAGTATTCCTGTCATCGTCAAAATCGCAAGATCTGGACGCAAGGTCGCACGCGTCAGCGATAATTCCTGCGCGATTTGCTCCCCTGTAATCGGTCCATTTTCTTTTACAATCTCGACGATTTTTTGTTGGCGTTCATTCAGTTGCATAGCCAACCCCCTCTAGTTTGTTAGAGTACGAGCGCGTTGAAGTCTGCGACACTCTTAATCGTCGTAGCAAGTCGGTTCATTTCGTGGAGTCGGTTTTGGCGTACCGCCTCGTCATCACTCATGACCATTGTATGTTCGAAATACATCATAATTGGTGATTCAAGCGTCTGAAGAAGTTGAAGCGCTTTGTTGTAGTCTCCTGTTTGAACGGCATTCATCGCATCAGGAGCAGTCTGTTCAATCGCTTCATGTAATGCAATCTCTTGGTCGTTTTCAAACAATGACGGATTGACGTCTCCTGGCTCACCCTTTTTCGAGATATTGACGACGCGAGATAATTGCTCGATCAATGACTTCGCGTCCGTCGAAACGAATTGTTGAATCGCATGTGCACGAGCATCAAGACGATCAACCGTAAGCGTAGTCGTCAACACGGCATCAATCACGTCATAGCGAACTTGCTGTTCTTGCAAGCGATATTTCAAGCGAAGTGTAAAGAACTCCACGAGCTGTGCCTTGACTTGTTCTTTATCGGCTTCATAGAGTCCTGCCTCCAGTTGTAATTCGACAACTTTCGAAAGAAGTTTGTCGATTGAGAGGTCAATCTTCCAATCCCCAAGGATTTGTACGACCCCTTGTGCTTGCCGACGAAGTGCGAACGGATCTTGTGAACCACTTGGGATCATGCCGATACCAAAGAACGCAGCAATCGAATCGAGCTTATCTGCGAGAGCAAGCACGGCACCTGTTGCCGTCTCCGGAGACGAATCACCCGCGAAGCGTGGCATGTAGTGCTCACGAATCGCCGCAGCTACTTCCTTGTCCTCACCTTGCTGAAGGGCATACTTCTCACCCATGATTCCTTGAAGCTCTGTGAACTCGTAAACCATCTGGCTGACAAGATCAAACTTATGAATCGCACCAGCACGATTTACTTTTTCAAGATCTGCATCAAAGAGTGGTGCAAGGGATTGTGCGATTTCGGTCACACGTCGTGCTTTCGCTCCAGTCGTTCCTAGCTTTTCGTGGAAAACGATTCGGTCGAGACGTGCAAGCTGGTCATCGATGTTTGTCTTCTTGTCTTCTTCATAGAAGAAGACCGCATCCGCAAGGCGCGCACGGATGACCTTTTCGTTCCCACGTGCGACGTTTTCAAGATGATCGGCATTCCCGTTTCGAACGGTCACGAAATAGTTTTTCAACGTTCCATCAACATATACCGGGAAATAGCGTTGGTGCTCTTTCATCGTCGTAATGAGGACTTCTTCCGGTAAGTCAAGATACGTCTCATCAAACTCACCAAAGAGTGCAGTCGGCCACTCGACTAAGTTCGTGACTTCCTCTAACAAGTCGGCATCAAGCGGAATCGTCCACCCTTGATTGGTCGCAAGCGTTTGAATTTGACGTTCGATTTCGGCTTTACGAGTCTCGTAGCTTGCCATAACAAAGGCAGCCTCTAGCGCTTTCACATATTCAGCAGGTGACTCGACGACGACATCTCCCTTGCTGAGGAAACGGTGACCTCGAGTCACATTGCCTGTTTTCACGCCTTCAATCGTAAAGTCGATGACGTCTTGACCGAAGAGGGCGATCAACCAACGAATCGGACGCATGTAGCGTAAACTGCTCGTTCCCCACTTCATGTTTTTCGGGAACGTCAAGCTCCGAACGACATCTTCAAGGCCATTCAATAACGACATCGTATCTTGACCCGCCTCATGGCGTTCTGCGAAGACGTATTCAACACCTTTTTCTTCGGCGAAGTATAAGTCTTCTACTGTTAATCCACGACCACGAGCAAAACCTTCTGCCGCTTTCGACCAGTTCCCTTCTGCGTCTTGAGCAATCTTTTTCGCAGGCCCACGAAGAGTTTCCGTCAAATCTTGTTGTGTCTCTGCCACATCGCGAACGATTACAGCTAAACGACGAGGTGTAGAATACACATCGATTGAACCAAATTCAACACGCGCTTCTTTCAAGAACGCATCGATGCGCTCTGCCAATTGCTTCTCTGAGCGCAAGACGTATTGAGCCGGTAGTTCTTCTAATCCAATCTCTAATAAAAGGTCACGCATTCAAGTCACCTGCTTTCTCTTGTTTCAAAAGTGGGAAACCGAGGCGCTCCCGTTCTTCAATAAATTTAGCGGCACACGCGCGTGACATATTACGGACGCGTTGGATAAATCCAGTACGCTCTGTCACGGAAATCGCACCTTTTGCGTCTAACAAGTTAAACGTATGTGAACATTTCAAAATGTAATCGTACGCAGGGAAGACGAGATTTTCTTCGAGAGCACGTTTTGCTTCTTTCTCATATGTGTCAAATAGCGTGAAGAGCATATCGACGTCTGATAACTCGAACGTATATTTTGAGTGTTCGAACTCTGGTTGATAGAAGATGTCTCCATACTTGAATCCATCCGTCCAAACGAGGTCGAATACGCTCTCGACTTCCTGAATGTACGAAGCGAGGCGCTCAAGGCCGTATGTGATTTCAACTGCAATCGGGTCACACTCGATTCCTCCAACTTGTTGGAAATACGTGAATTGCGTAATTTCCATCCCGTTCAGCCATACTTCCCAACCGAGACCGGCTGCTCCGAATGTCGGGTTTTCCCAGTTATCTTCGACGAAGCGGATGTCATGTTCGAGCGGGTTGATTCCAATCAACTCGAGACTTTCTAAGTACAACTCTTGGATGTTGCTCGGCGACGGTTTCATGATCACCTGGAACTGATGGTGTTGATACAGGCGGTTCGGGTTTTCCCCATAACGTCCGTCAGCCGGGCGGCGTGACGGTTCCGTGTAACAAACGTTCCAAGGCTCTGGTCCTAACGTTCTCAATGTAGTCATTGGGTTTAACGTACCCGCCCCTTTTTCTACATCGTACGCTTGCATCGTCAAACAACCTTTCGATGCCCAAAACTTTTGTAGCGTGAGAATGATTTCTTGCATAGTCATATGCTTCATAAATGACACCTCCAATAGTATTGAAACGACAAAAAACGCCCCTATGTGCCTAGCACATAGGGACGGGATTGATTCCCGCGGTTCCACCCTACTTGCCCCAACAACGGGGCCACTCTTAAAAAGATGTGGGCGCTCTGGAATCGCCATTCACTCTTCTCATGACGCTCGGCTCACACCACCCCGAACTCGCTTCATTCATGACAGGAAGAGTTACTTTTTTCCTTCATCGCGCACGCTATTTCATTTGTCTAATCGTAACTCATCGTATCGAATTCGGTTTAAAAAGTCAATCCTCATTCAGATGAAGGCGGATCATTTGGTCGAGCACTCGTTTCGTCTTCAATCGGAGTCCGCTATATGACTCCATGTATGCATCAAAGAGTTGACGCAAGAGGAGTCTAGACTCGTTCGATAACGGTACGTTCCGAAATTCCGACAGTTCATGTTTGCTCATCAAGTAAAGCAATTTGGCAAGACGTTCTGATAATCGAACCGCTCCCTCTTCTCGATGCCGCCCACATAAAAAACCGCCAGAGGCGACCGAGAAATACATCGGGTCCGTCACGTCCCCACAGCGGACACACCCTGTCAGCACAGGAGAAACACCTAGAAGGTGCAAGATACGCAGTTCGAGATGATGGGTGATCACATCTGCGTCCATGCCCGCATTCAATGCTTGAAGCGCATCCTGTAAAATCCGAAAGAGTGGACGATTTTGTACCCGATCCTCGACAGACCGGTCGACGAGCTCCAACCAATACATGGCATACGCCATCCGGTCGACATCTTTCCGGATTTCCGGATAGGACGTCATAACATCGGATGATTTTAACTGAGCGAGCCCACGGCTAGAGGGGAAAATATACACACCTTCTACAAACGGTTGGCTCGAGGCATGAAACCGACTCCCCGGTTTTTTTGCGCCTCGTGCCATAATCGCAACTTTGCCAAGCTCTTCTGAAAACAATGTCACGACTTTATTCGATTCACCATAATTGACGGTACGAATGACGATTCCCGTGACTTTTTGTAACATGGCTTAATACTCGTCGTCGCGGAAACCGAGGTCACGAAGCTGCCCCATCTTGTTACGCCAGTCTTTCTGGACTTTGACCCAAAGGTTCAAGTACACTTTCGTGCCGAGAAGCGCCTCGATGTCTTGACGGGCATCTGTCCCGATTTCACGGAGCATCGCCCCTTTTTTCCCGATGATGATTCCTTTTTGTGAATCACGTTCCACCATGATGACAGCCTCGACATCGATCATTTCCGAGTTATCACGTTTCTTGATTGATTCGATTGCCACAGCGATCGAATGCGGAACTTCGTCTCGCGTCTTATGCAACACTTTTTCGCGAATCATCTCTGAGATGATAAATCGCTCCGGGTGGTCCGTCACTTGATCGGCCGGGTAGTACATCGGTCCTTCAGGTAACAGTTTCTTAATTTCTCCTAGGAGTGGTTCGACGTTATTACCTTGTAATGCCGAGATTGGGACGTACGCTGCGAAGTCCAATTCATTTGTATATTGCTCAATCACTTTCGGCAGTTCATCCGGGTGAATCAAGTCAATTTTATTCATCACCAAAATGATAGGTGTGTCGAGTCCTTTCAATTTTTCAATGATGAAGTCATCTCCGGCACCACGAGGTTCCGTCACGTTCACCATGAAAAGAATTGCATCGACTTCGCGAAGGGCGTTCGTCGCCACTTTCATCATGAAGTCGCCGAGGCGGTGTTTCGGTTTATGGATTCCCGGTGTATCGATGAAAATGATTTGGGAATCATCCGTCGTATACACACCTTGTACTTTATTTCGTGTCGTTTGTGGTTTATCCGACATGATGGCAATCTTTTGACCGATCACGCGGTTGAGGAATGTTGATTTTCCGACGTTCGGTCGACCAATGATCGACACGAAACCAGATTTAAAATCTTCTTGATACATAATGCACCTGCTTTCTCAATTTCAGAACTCTTAGTATAGCACGTTCCATAGCCTTGGACCGAATATAATGAGTGCTGTCACAGCCGCTCCGATTGAAGCGACGAGGACGGCACCCGCGGCCACATCTTTCGCCTGTTTCGCGAGCGGGTGGACATCTTTTGTGACAAGGTCGACCGCCCGCTCAATTGCTGTGTTCATGAGCTCTAAACTCAGGACTAACGTCACCCAAGCAAGGAGGACGAGATTTTCCATCCTTGTCGTTTGTAGCCAAATCGCGACAGCAAATACGAGTAAGGCGGAGATGAGATGGACACGCATATTCCGTTCTGTCCGAATGGCATGGAGGATTCCCTCACATGCCACACGAAACGGTCTCACACGTTGCCTCGCTTCAACTCGAAATGAGTGAGAACTTCCTCTTGTCTTGCGGTCATTTCAGCCTCTTCCTCTGGCGTCATATGGTCATATCCCAACAGATGAAGGAATCCATGGATGGCCAAGAAACCAAGTTCTCGCTCAAAGGAATGACCGTAGTCCGCCGCTTGCTCTCGGCATCGTTCCACCGAGATAACCAAGTCCCCGAGGAGATGCGGTTCGTCCTCATCGAGTGTGAAGTCCATCTCGTCTTCGCCCATCTCATCAAAGGCAAAGCTGATTACATCGGTCGGGGCATCTTTGCCTCTCCATTCCCGATTCACCTCATGGATTTCTTCATTCGTTAAATACGTGACCGACAATTCACTCGGCTCTTCGACCTCTTCTAACTGTGCGGCATGTTGTAGAATCGACTCGACAAGCTCGATTTGAGAAGCCGTCAACAATTCATGTTCATCGTTCGAGATGATTTGCATGTAGTTCTCCCTCTTTCTTTAGTTCTGGATATTCAATTCGTTCGTGGAACAAGCCTGTCAACGTCTCGCATGCGCTCTCACCGACGCGCCAAATTTCTTTTGTGGTCAAGTCGCAGTCTTCAAACTGTCCGTCTGCCAGCTTATCACGGATGATGGCACGAACGAGCATCCGGATTTTCTCCGGTGTCGGTTGTTTTTGCGAACGAACGGCCGCTTCGATTGAGTCGACAATCATGACGACCGCCGCTTCACGTGTTTGAGGCTTCGGACCAGGATAACGATATCGAGACTCCACCACGTCTTTCTCATGATCGTCTTTCGCTTTGACAAAGAAGTATTTCAATAAAGATGTTCCATGATGTTGCTCAGCAATATCGATGATTTCCTTTGGTAGTTTATAGCGTCGCAACAAATCGGCCCCATCATAAGGGTGAGCCATGATGATGTCAGCGGACTCTTCTGGTGTCAGACGATCGTGTGGATTCCCTCCACCTTGCTGATTTTCAATAAAGTGAAGAGGACGTTCCGTTTTCCCGAGGTCGTGGTAATAACTCGCCACCCTCGCGAGCAATCCGTCCGCCCCAATGGCTTCACATGCCGATTCCGCCAAGTTTGCCACCATCATACTATGATGATACGTGCCTGGCGCTTCCATTAAGAGCTTTCGGAGCAATGGATGTGTCGGACTCATCAATTCGACGAGTCGACCAGACGACAGGACGCCAAACCAAGGTTCTAGGAAAGGCAAGAATCCAAATGTCAACACGATGGATAGCAAGGCGCTGATGACAGCAAACCCAGAAAGGTACATCGCCATTTCCCAAGTCACTTGAACGTTTCGTAATAAGAGCAACGCAATGACCATGATGATATTCACGATGCCGAGTAAGACGCCCGACAAGAACAAGCGCTTCCGCTGAATTTTTGGCTCGACTAAAAAGACGGCTAAGAAACTTCCGGTCGCGACATATACCAACGTCATGAAGTTTGTGCTTTGTCCGAATGTGACGACGATACTTCCCGCAATCATGGTAATGAACGCCGATGCGAGGGCGACACGCTCGTCAATCAAGATACGTAGTAATAATACGACGAAGGCGGTCGGTGCCAAAAGATAAGCATACGTCGTGTAGTCGACGCCGATGTATCCGACGCCAAAGAAGATACCGAGTTGTAACAGAAGCAACCCATAGACGGTCACTAATATTTTAGGGCTTAGTAATAAATCTTTGATTTTCGAGCGGATAAGCATGAATAAGAAACCGCCCGTCAATAATCCGCTCAATAAGAATGATCCGAACAGTGGAGCGAGTGACCGGTTCGGATCGATCGCTCCAGTGAGTTCTAGCTTCCGATAAATCTCACGCGTGACGACTTCCCCTTGACTGACAAGAAGTTGCCCTTCTTGGATGATGACAGGATCGACTGCATCTACGGCTTCTTGTTCTTTTTGACGAGTTGCTTCAGAGTCAAACACATAGTTCGGAACGATGAGTTCATCGCTTAATGTTTTTGCAATCGCACGGAATTCAAACGAGAGTGGTGATTGATCGACGATTGCAGCCGCGCGGTCTCTGGCCGCTGCGACCGCTTCATTACTCGTCTCAATCCGATCATCCATCACTTGTTGCAAAGCCGTCACCGTCACGTCTTCAACGGTTTGGCGCGTATCTTCCGTCGCCTCGAGGAGTGAGTTCAGCTCTTCGTCTGCGAGTACCCCGCTCGCTTCCGTCGAGTTCAGACGGCTCTTAATATCTGCCAGTTCCGTCTCTTCATCAGTTTGGTCGAACGCCGCGAACAATTGCTCGACTTTAGCAATCTGTTGATCGGCAAATTCCCGACGAAGCGAAAACTGACTGCCGACGCCGTTCGTTACTTCTTGTTTCAACCGTTCAGTCGCTACTCGGTCCTCGACCGTAATCGGAGACCGGATGTCCTGCTCGGCAATCCCTAACGGTTCCACACTGATAATGGATGGGCGCACGGTGAAGTATAGAATGGCACCTAGTAAGAGAAAGAAAATCAGCGAAATCGTCGCGACTGTCCAATGTTTGGCTTGCTGCATTCGTGTGCCCCCCTTTCACGATCGTTGGCCTCACTATTGTCCTTATGTGAGGTCTGTACTATAGGCGTTGATAATTTTCTTAACGAGTGGATGGCGGACGACGTCAGACGCGCTGAAGTGTTCAAAGTGAATCCCATCCACGCCCTCTAATAAGCGTAACGCCTCTTGTAAACCTGACGCCTTGCCTTTCGGTAAATCGACTTGTGTCAAATCCCCTGTGACCACCATCTTCGATCCGAAACCGAGTCGCGTCAAAAACATCTTCATTTGTTCTTTCGTCGTGTTTTGTGCCTCATCTAATATGACAAACGCATCTTCTAACGTACGTCCACGCATATAGGCGAGTGGAGCCACTTCGATTGTCCCTCGTTCTAATAAGCGATTCGTCTGTTCCACGCCGTAGACGTCGAACAAGGCATCATATAACGGTCGAAGATAAGGATCTACCTTTTCTTTCAAATCACCTGGTAAAAACCCAAGATTCTCCCCTGCTTCAACGGCAGGTCGCGTCAAGATAATCCGTTTCACCTGACCTTCTTTTAGTGCTCGCGCCGCTAGCACGACTGCTAAATACGTTTTACCCGTTCCAGCCGGTCCGATTCCAAAGACAAGGTCTCGTCGTTCGATTGCGCGAACATAGCGACTCTGCCCAACTGTTTTAGCACGAATCGGTTTTCCCTTGTTTGTCGTGAAGACGACACGCTCATAATGTTCGAGCAGTTCGTCACCCTTTCCGACTTGGATATGTTGAATGACACTGATGGCGTCGCTCTCGTTAAGACGCGCACCTTTTTTCACTAACGTCTGTAACGTGAGGATGACTTGCTTTGTCAATTCTAGCGCTTCTCCAGTATCGGCTTGGATAATCAATTCCTCGCCTCTTGGAATGAGTGCCACTTTCAATTCTGTCTCAATCGCTTGGAACACTTCATCTTTCGGTCCGAGTAAAGCTTGTGCTTCATTCGCATGTTCCATGACGAAAGGTATTTTATCAGTCATAATCAATGGATACGTTGCCCCCTCTAAATATCGGTTATTCCTCTTTTACTTTAGCACTATCACGCCTATCGTGAAAGAAAGACCGTGTATTTTCCCCATGCAAAAGGCAGTAACGCGAGGTTACTGCCTTTGCCTTACTTCTTTCGTTTCGAGACCGGAGGTTGTAACACCTCGCTCCAAATGACAGCTTCCCGCATTTGTTTTTTCGAAACTTTCAGTTGTCTCGGTTTGATTTCCTCCTGAATTGGAGGGATTTTCACCGCTTGTTCAAACTGCGCACTCACTTTCGGCATCTCGACTTGACGTTCCCGAGGCGCTGGTCGCTCTTCGGTACGCGCTATCCGACGTCTCACCTTTTGTGGTGCTGGCTTTTGTTCTGATTCGGAGTCGTCAAACGCCGATTCAATTTCCTTCATCACGTCTCCGACCGAATCCAAGTAGCGTTTCAGTTCACTGCTCTGAGGACGGTCGCCTGAAGACGATGACTTTTCAAGCCGCTTCATCACCGCCGAGGCGATTCCGAAGGCTGCTAACAAAAGTACCCATAGTCCATCCATATTTATCACTCACTATCTGATTCAGAATCGATAGGTGACCCGATCGCTTTACGCATTTCCGTATCTGCTTGAACGTTCAAGTAATTCACGTAATCCATGACGCCTAGTTTACCGTTACGCAACGCCTCGGCCATCGCGAGTGGCACTTCCGCTTCGGCGCCGACAACTTTCGCACGCATTTCCTCTACAGAAGACTTCATTTCCTGTTCGCGAGCAATCGCCATCGCTCGGCGTTCTTCCGCCTTCGCTTGGGCAATCTTTTTATCTGCTTCGGCTTGGTCAGTCTGAAGGACTGCCCCGATGTTCTTACCGATATCGATATCTGCAATATCAATCGAGAGAATTTCAAACGCCGTACCTGAATCCAAACCTTTTGTGAGTACGGTACGTGAAATCATATCTGGGTTCTCAAGTACGTGCTTATGATTGTTTTGCGATCCGATTGTCGATACGACACCTTCCCCGACACGGGCGATAATCGTTTCTTCTCCCGCACCACCGACGAGACGATCGATATTGGCACGCACCGTAATACGCGCTTTCGCCTTCACTTCAATCCCGTCCATTGCCACACCGGCGATAAATGGTGTCTCAATGACTTTCGGGTTAACCGACATTTGTACGGCTTCAAGTACGTTACGTCCTGCCAAGTCAATGGCAGCGGCACGCTCGAACGATAACTCGATGTTTGCGCGGTGTGCCGCAATCAATGCGTTTACGACACGGTCAACATTACCACCCGCTAAGAAGTGACTTTCGAGTTGGTTCGTGTTTAAACCGAGACCCGCCTTGACTGCTTTAATCAATGGGTTAACAATTTTTGATGGTACGACGCGGCGAAGGCGCATCCCGACCAATGTGAAAATCGAGACGTGTACACCTGCTGCGAATGAGCTGATCCATAATCCGATTGGTACAAACGTGAAGAAGACAGCAAGCGCAATCAATCCTCCACCTGTGATGAGTAACGTCGTCAATAGTTCTGGTGTCATTCTGTTACATCCTCCTTCGGTTCTATAAAGGTCCGAACGACAATCCGCCCTGAATCCACTTTATATACCTGAATTTTTGTCTGCTGATCGAGATAGCCACCCTCTGTCACGACGTCAATACGTTCTCCGTCGATTTCGGCAGTACCGGCCGGGCGAAGTGGTGTTAACGTCACACCGACTTTCCCGAGAAGTTGTTTACGGTCATCATGGGACAAGTAACCTTTTTCGGTCGATGTCGAATCCGTTAAGATCAACCCTTTATAAATGAGCGGACGATTCGTACTTAATCGGCGGTATGCCCAGAACCCAAGTCCAGTGAGCACCGCTGCCGCCAAACCGATGGAGAGCCATAGCTGACCGATCGTCGCACCCGCCATGATCAAACTGGCAACGACCGCTCCGATCCCAAGCAAACCGAACAATCCAAACCCTGCAACGAACACTTCAATTCCAAGAAGGACGACTCCGACAAAAAAGACTGTCAGAATCACTCCGAGACCAAATGTCATCGTCTTGCTACCCCCTTCCAAATTCAAAGCTATCTCCTATCTCTAGTGTATACGAAACAAGAATGAATGTGGTTTCAGAATACGCAAAAAAAGCAGAAACTTTCGGTTTCCCGAAAAGTTCTGCTTTCTCATCAATTCGTCAATTGTTGTTTGACGATTCGGTTCACAAGACCACCGTCTGCCTTGCCTTTGACTTGCGGCATGACGACGCCCATCACCTTACCCATATCAGATGGAGCGGATGCGTTCGTTTGAGCAATTGCTGCTTGGACGATCGCAGTCACTTCATCTTCTGAAAGTTGTTCAGGCATATAGGCTTCTAGGACGACAATCTCTTCTGCTACTTTGGAAGCAAGGTCTTCACGACCAGCGCTTTCGAATTCTCGGAGGGAGTCTCTGCGCTGTTTCATCTCTCGGTTGAGCACCGTGAGTTCCTCTTCCTCGGTAAGATCTTGACGACCTAGTTTGATAGCCTCATTTTGGAGCGACGCTTTTACCATCCGGATCGTCGTGAGACGATCTTTTTGTTTAGCGCGCATGGCTTGCTTCATGTCGTCCGTCAAGCGTTCTTGAAGACTCATGAGCCAACACCCTCTCTACACAATGAAACTGGAATCAGAATTTCTTACGCTTACGCGCAGCTTCTGATTTCAATTTACGTTTTACGCTTGGCTTTTCGTAGTGACGACGTTTACGAACTTCGGCAAGTGTGCCATCTTTCGAAACACCGCGTTTGAAACGACGAAGAGCGTCTTCAAGCGATTCGTTTTTACGGACACGAGTTTCCACTAGTTTTCCCTCCCTCCGAATTACACGACTAAGGAAACGTGTTTCACACGTCATATCATATTATAGTGAAATTAAGTCGTGTGGTCAACCACTTATTAATAGTCGCTGTCTGAACGTCCGCCTGTGACGATTGCGATACCAGCTGAAGCACCGATGCGTGTCGCACCAGCATCGATCATCGCTTTCGCTCCTTCGAAGTCACGAACACCGCCTGAAGCTTTTACGCCGAGGTCTGGTCCAACTGTTTCACGCATGAGACGAATGTCTTCGACCGTTGCGCCACCAGTAGAAAAACCAGTTGATGTTTTGACGAAATCTGCTCCAGCTTTCACTGAAAGTTCAGCAGCTTTCTTGATTTCTTCTTTTGTAAGCATGCACGTTTCAAAGATGACTTTGACGAGTGTACCGTTTGCCGCTTCGACAACCGCACGAATGTCACGCTCTACGAGGTCGTAGTCGCCGTCTTTGAGTGCTGCGATATTGATCACCATATCGACTTCATCCGCACCGTTTGCGATCGCGTCTTTTGTTTCGAACGCTTTCACTTCAGGCGTGTTCGCTCCGAGTGGGAATCCGATGACTGTACATACTTTGACGTCGTCATCCGACTTAAGTTGCTCCGCAGCATATTTGACCCATGTCGGGTTGACACAGACACTTGCGAACTTATATTCGAGCGCCTCTGCACAAAGTTTTGTAACTTGATCTTTTGTTGTTTCAGCTTTTAAAGCTGTGTGGTCGATATAACGGGCTAATTCCATTATTCATTTCCTCCTCTGACAAATAAGTCTGACATCTAACATATTACCACGTTTTTTCGAGATGTAACAGCTTCCAAATTCAAATGAGTTGACGACGTTTACGAGCGACGACCCAACTGTTCCAACTGAAAAAGAAGATGGCCAGCCAAATGCAAGTAAATGCGAAGACATGATACGCCGTGAACGGTTCATGATACATGACGACTCCGATAATCAGACTGAGTGTCGGTGCGATAAATTGAAGGAATCCGACGAGTGTGAATGGGATATGTTGTGCCCCGTAACCAAACAAAAGAAGCGGAAGCGCCGTCACCACACCTGTTCCTAGCAATGCGACCCAAATCATCGGTGACATGTCGAAGGCAATCTGGTCCGTGACGACCTGATTGCTGAGAAAGATGAGCGCGACAGGAACGACTGCTAACGTCTCAATCCCAAGACTGACTGTTGAAGCGAGAGGTCGCCGTTTCTTCACCATTCCATAAAAACCAAACGTACTCGCTAATACGAACGAAATCCACGGAAACGAGCCATATCCAAGCGTCAATACGAGGACGCCGATTGACGCGATCCCGACTGCCATCCATTGGACTCGGTTTAATGATTCCCGAAAGACGAGCACCCCTAACACCATACTGACAAGCGGATTAATGTAATAGCCGAGGGATGCCTCGATGATATAACCGTGATTGACAGCCCATATGTACACGAACCAGTTTGCACTGACGATGAATCCGTTCAACATGAACGCGTTTCGTGTGGCAGGGTGGCGAAGAGCGTAACCGAACTCTTTCCACTGATTCGTCCATCTTAAGACAAGTAAAATAAATAAAAAGGACCAAACGATACGATGTGCCAAAATTTGCCCGCTCGGAACTTCTTGCAAAAACTTCCAATAGATTGGGAGGACGCCCCACATCACGTAGGCCCCGATTGTCGTCCATACTCCCTTGTTCACACGTTCACCCGCTCTCTTTCAAGATAAAAATAGTTTAGTCGATGAATGACTTCCGATACAAGGCTTTTGTTTCATGAAAAAAGGACGCGAAATCGCGTCCCTTACTGTTTATTGCTTTACCTGTTCGATGGCGGATAGAGCTTGTGCTAAATCTTCAACTAAATCATCGATATCTTCTAATCCAACTGAGATTCGAACAAGTCCGTCCGTGATCCCGAGTTCTGCACGTCGCTCAGCTGGAATCGACGCATGCGTCATACGAGCCGGGACACTGATCAAGCTTTCAACTGCACCGAGACTCTCTGCGAGCGTGAAATACTTCGTCTTCGCGACCATCATTTCAGCCGCTTCGGCCGAACCGACGTCAAACGCAATCATGCCACCGAACCCACGCGCTTGCGATAAGTGCACGCGTTTCGCTTCTTCACTAGAGACACTCGGGTGAAGGACACGTGACACGTTCTCATTCGATTGTAAGAATTCAACCAACGCCCGTGCGTTCGATTCAATCTCTTCCATTCGAACGGCAAGCGTCTTAATCCCACGGACGACGAGGAAGCTGTCTTGAGGTCCGAGGACTGCACCGACTGAATTTTGGAGGAATGCCAACGCTTCTCCTTGTTCTTCCGTACGTGCGACGACTAAACCTGCCACGACGTCACTATGACCGCCTAAATATTTTGTGGCGCTGTGTAAGACATAGTCGGCACCAAGGTCGATCGGATTTTGGAAGTAAGGTGTCATGAACGTGTTGTCTACGACGAGCAAGACATCTGCCTCATCCGCAATTGTGCGCATCGCTCGGATATCCGTCACGTTCAAGAGTGGATTAGTCGGTGTCTCCACATAAATCATTTTCGTGTTCGCTTGTAGCGCATCACGAACCGCCGTTTCATCGGATGTATCGACAAAAGTTGCCTCCAAGCCTCGTGACTGAAATACTCGATTGAATACACGATACGTTCCTCCATATACATCAGACCCGACAATGACGTGGTCTCCAGATTTCAACAACATGAGTACGGTCGAGATGGCAGCCATCCCAGAACCGAATGCAAAACCTTGCACACCACCTTCGATATCCGCTATGAGTGTCTCGAGTGCGGTACGTGTCGGGTTCGCAGATCGAGAATACTCATATCCTTCCCGTAAGTTACCGATTCCGTCTTGCTTATATGTGCTCGTTTGATAAATCGGTGGTGTGACCGCCCCTGTTAATGGGTCGGTCGTTTTACCGCCGTGAATGAGTGCTGTCTTTGTACGCATGTTCTGCCTCCTTGACAATTCCTTGACTTAAATATCGTTCTGCACTGTCTGGCAAGATCGTCACAATCGTGCCTTCTGACATTTGATTTGCTTCCTTTACACATGCTGCGATGGCAGCACCAGAAGAACTTCCGATGAGCAATCCTTCCTGTTTCGCAAGATGCGCCACGTAATAGAAGGCTTCCTCATCTGTGATGGTATGAATCGCATCGACATAAGACTTTTCCAAAAATGGCGGCCATTTTTCGACGCCAATTCCTTCTGTTTTATGTGGACCTGGCTCACCGCCGTTCAAAATCGAACCGACCGGCTCCACGACAACAGTTTTCGTCCCCTGTGGTTTTAACGTTTTGGCGACACCGGTGAACGTACCTCCTGAACCCGCTCCCGCTACAAATACATCGATTTGTGGCATGTCCTTCAACAACTCTTGCGAAAGGATGTCGACATAGGCGTCCGGGTTGTCCGGGTTTGAAAACTGTTCCGGTACGTATGCATCATGTTCTTCAGCCAACTCAAGCGCGTGACTGATCGCACCTTTCATTCCGAGCTCGGTCGGTGTGTTGACGACAGTCGCTCCAAGAAGACGCATCAATGCTTGCTTCTCTTGACTAAACTTTTCAGGGGTGACGGTAATCAGACGAATGTCGTACCGCTGGCAAGCGAGTGCGAGTCCAATTCCCGTATTTCCGGCTGTCGGCTCAATCACCGTACCACCTGGTGCCACGTCTCCACGTTTCATCGCCCGCTCAATCAAATTCATGCCGAGTCGGTCTTTGACACTACCTCCCGGATTCATCATCTCCATCTTCCCGTACACTTTTACCGTAGCTGGAACAGGTAATGAACGGAGCTCGATGAGCGGTGTATCCCCGATGAGTTCATAGACGTCACGGACAATCATCTTACGCTTCGTCCTTGAAGACGATATGCCACTCGTCACGTTTCGCAAGCATGTCAGCTGCTAATTTTTTAGCTCCCTCAAAATCATGATGGTTCGCATTTCCGCACTGTACCGGGTTTTGCGCTGGCAATTCTTCCGCGTTCATCGCATCGCGCAATGTCGCTTCTACGAGGTCGAGCATGCGCTCATAGTCCCCATCATTCAACATCGTCCAATAGAAACCTGTTTGGCATCCCATCGGCGAAATGTCCACGATGTCTTCTGAATGATTACGGCTGTTTTCGGCGATTAAATGCTCGAGAGAGTGGACAGCACGCATCGGCATGAGGCCTTCGTTCGGTTGGATGAAGCGAATATCATACTTGTAAATCGTATCAGCCGTTCCTTCTTTCACACCGGCGAGACGGACAAATGGAGCCTGAACTTTCGTATGATCTAAGTTAAAGCTTTCAACGTTATATGTTTTCATGAGTAATTCCTCCTAATTATTTTGTAGCGACGACAAGCCAAACAAATTTATTTTTCTGTGTCATTGTCACGTTGTATCCATTCGCCTCTAGCATCGTACGAATGGTTGTCGTATATGGATAATATTCACGATTTAAATCCTCGACCAAGTCTGAATAGCCTTTTGCCGTAGCCCAGTCAATAATTTCTTGGCGTGCGTGCGGGGATTCGAACATCGTATCAAGCAATACGAATTTCGGATGTCCCCAATCGCGAACATATTGACCAATCGCTGTTTCTTTTTCAGAATCCGTCAAGTGATGGAAAGCATAAGAGGAAACGATCGTATCGACATGCGAGAACGTTGGATAACGGATAAAATCTCCGTGTTCCACCGATATGCCCAACTTCTCAATTGCAATCTGTCTCATTTCTGGAGAAGGTTCGATTGCAATTAAAGGATGTCCCTTTAAAATTCGGGCACTCAAGTTGCCTGTGCCGACACCAAATTCCAAGACTGTTCCTTCAACGTGTAACGCAACATCATCGAGCATTTGATCATATCCGACAAATACTTCATGATATTGCTCGTCATGCCCCCCGACTGCCGTATCGTAATCTTTCGCCCAATCCTTGAAGATATCCATGAATGGTAAATTCATAGTGCCACCCCATCCTTAATTCTGACTAAATTGATATGTTTTATTGGTATTTAACATTAACGTTACATTAACAGGTTTGTTTGAACATTTCAAGTCATTCGCGTGATTCTGACGATCACCAAAATTTGATATAGGTCTTATGATTCAGGCCTTTAGTAATTGTCTGAACATTTAAATTTGTGCAAAAACACTCCCCTACTTTACAAAAAAGTCCACTATTTTTTGTCTGAACAACGATATGATAGTTCACAATGCAAGAGGAAATCTTTGTTTTTTACAGGTAATAACAAATATTAGGGGGTAAACACATTGTCAAGAAGAAAAGTCTACTTAAACGCTTCACTTGCTACATGTATTGCTTTAACACCTGTGTTGATTCAAGCGGGTACGTCAGCTGTTTCAGCAGAAGCTTCCATCAAACCAAAAATCGAGCTCGAAAAGAAACAGAAAAAAGTCCGGGTCGTCGTCGAACTCGTCGGTGCACCTGCAATCGCAGAAGCAGCGCAAAAAGGGAAAAAATTTAATGAGTTGACGAAATCAGAACAAAACAAGGCGCAACAATCTGTTCAGTCTGAACAGAAACGCGCAAAATCCGCTTTGAAAAAGCAAGGTGTGACTGCTACACCCATCGAAGAGTTCACGACCGTTTTTAACGGCTTCTCCACTTTCCTCTCAACAAGTGAAATCGCTAAAGTTGAAGCTTTACCTGAAGTAGCGACTGTCCATGTCGTGAATGAATATGAACGTCCTGAAGTGAAACCAGATATGGTTACAAGCAACGGAATGGTTCAAGCCGAACAAACATGGGGCGATTATGGATTTGCGGGAGAAGGCACCGTCGTCGCTGTCATCGACTCGGGAATTGATGCCGACCACCGAGATTACCGAATCACGGATTCGAAAACGGCAGAATTGACGAAATCAGAAGTCGATCAGGCGATCACTTCGTTCGGTCTACCTGGTGAATATGTGAATGAGAAAGTCCCATATGCCTATAATTACTACGACGAAAACGATGATATTAAAGATGATTCACCGGGGGCTTCCATGCACGGTCAGCACGTCTCAGGGACGGTCGCTGCAAACGGTGATCTCGAAAACGGTGGAATTAAAGGAGTCGCACCTGAAGCTCAAATCCTTGGTCTTAAAGTATTCAGTAACGACCCGAACTACGCATCTACATACGGAGATATTTATATTAAAGCGATTGACGATGCGATCAAGCTAGGAGCTGACGTCATCAACATGAGTCTTGGTTCAACAGCAGGTTTTGTCGATGCCGACTCACCTGAGCAACAAGCCGTTCAACGCGCTGTAGACAACGGTGTCTTCATGTCCATCTCTGCTGGGAACTCAGCATACTTCGGACATGGATTCGACTTACCAACGGCTTCAAACCCAGATACGGGTGTCGTTGGGGCGCCTAGTGTCAGCCAAGCATCGACATCGGTCGCTTCACTCGAGAACGATCAAATTCAACTGGATGCTTTCCGCGTCGGTGATGAAAAAATCGGATGGAAGAAACAAGATGGACCTGCTTTCTCGGAAGGTACATATGACATCGTGTATGTCGGAGATGGACAACCAGAAAACTATGCCGGGAAAGACGTGAAAGGAAAGCTCGTCCTCGCTGTTCGCGACGGAGGATACTTCTACTCGAAAATTCAAAAAACGGCTGAGGCACAAGGGGCAGCCGGTGTCATCGTACGAGGCGCCGTCTCACACGGAGACTACGTGTCGATGGCTCTCGATCAACCGCTCATCCCGATGGCATCACTCAGCATCCAAGACGGGAACGAGTTAAAAGAGAAATTAGCGGAAGGACCGCTCCAACTCACGTTTGCCGGTGACCGAATCAGCGTCAACAACCGTTCGGCAGGCGCGATGTCTGATTTCACATCTTGGGGTGTCACACCGAACCTTGACTTCAAGCCGGAACTTTCAGCCCCAGGCGGTCAAATCTTCTCAACGTTCAACGACAACCAATACGGTTTGATGAGCGGAACATCGATGGCCGCACCTCACGTTGCCGGCGGTGCAGCTCTTGTTCTTGAACGCGTCGATCGTGATTTCAACTTGAGCGGAGCGGCTCGTGTGACGATGGCAAAGAACTTGCTACTCAATACGTCGAAGCCCGTCACAGACATCGGACCGTATAACCAAGAATTGAAGCAGTCCCTTCCATATTCACCACGTCGGGCGGGAGCTGGTCTCATGCAACTCCATGCGGCCGTCACATCTCCGGCAGTCGCGTATGAGAAGAAGACGAAAGAAGCGAAAGTCGCTTTAAAAGAATTGTCGAAGAGTAAGGCGAAGTTCACGATTGTCGTTGAAAACATGTCTGACGAATCACTTACATACGATGTGGCCGCTTCCCTCCAGACAGACCTTGCCGTTACTAACAAGGATGGCGTCATTCAGAATGCGATGGAAGCTCAGGCGCTTCAACAAGCAATCATTAAGATCAATGGCAAAAACACAAGTAAAGTCACGTTGAAGGCAAAACAAAAGAAAGAAATCACCGTATCGATTGATGTCTCGAAGGCACAAGTACTTAATCCTGAGACGTTAGAAGGAACGGTATCTGCAAAATCAGTCTTTGAGAATGGTTATTTCGTCGATGGATTCCTACGCTTGACTGACCCACGTGGGACAGACGGCAACCCGTCACTCGTTGTCCCGTTCGTCGGATTCGAAGGCGATTGGGGCAAAGCACCAATCTTTGACGAAACGATTTATGAAGATGGTTCATTCTATGGAATCTCTGGATTGGTCGATGCGGCCGGGAACTATTTAGGAGAGAAACTTGATGAGTCTGTAGATGAAGAAGCGGTAGCGATTTCGCCTGACGGGGACGGTTCAAAAGACACGGCTACCCCGGTCTACTCGCTCTTACGAAATGCGAAAGACGTCAAGTATCGGATCGTCGATGAAAAAGGAAACGTCCTTCGTACCCTTAAAATCGAAGAAGAATTGAGAAAGAACTACTTTGATGGTGGAAGCGGTGACCCATACTACTACACGTCAGATAACGCTTGGGACGGAAAACTGAACGGAGAGATGGCGCCGAAAGGAACGTACTACTACGAAATTGAAGCGAGCATCGACTACATGAAAAAACAAGCCCAGACGTTACGGATTCCAGTGAAAGTGGATTACACGGATCCTCGTTTCACGATTCGTTGGAACGAAGGTGTGGCTAGTGTCAAAGCATCCGACGACTTTGCAGGCATCAACGGTATCGAATTCCTTCTTAATGGGAAAGTTGTTGCGAAAGAAGCAAAAGATACAGCAAACTTCACACTCGATGCGCCATTTGAATCAACAGACCAACTATCGGTTCGCGTTTCAGACAATGCAGGTAACGTGATCACACGCGACGTATCTACAGAAAATGATGCAGATAAACCAGGAGTCTTTGTCGATGCACCACTCGCCCTGTCTCCTTACGGTTCATCGATTGTACCGATCATCGGTCAAATCAAAGATGCCTCTGACGTTGTATCGTTCACTGTCGACGATGTGGACGTACCACTCACGTATGACGCAGCTGCAAAACAATACACGTTCAATACGACACGTTCGTATGAAGATGGATTCCACAAGATTCGTTTCATCGCGGAAGACACGTCTGGTAACGTGACGAACTTTGTCCGTCCAATCTTTGTCGATTCTACGGAGGCGACGCTCTCAATCAGCAACGTGCCGAAAAACGTTTCGGCGAAACAAAACTCTGTGAACGTGAAAGTTCAAGTGACGGATAACTTCGACGACATCAAACTCCGTGTCAACGGTGATTTGAAATGGAGTCATACGTTGAAAGAACCTTATGCGATGCGCGCATTCTCACGTACCGAAACCGTCTCACTCCCTGTAACAAAGGGACAAAACACTTTCACATTTGAAGTGACTGACCTCGGTGGCAACGTGACGAAGAAAGTCATCACGATCAATAAAAAATAATAGATTCACGAAAAAACGGCTGCCCACGTGGGTCAGCCGTTTTCTTATCCTTTCGCCAATTCAAGCGCGTACGAGATGGCAGACAGTGCATAAAGAGGAGCCGTCTCCGAACGAAGGATACGAGGTCCGAACGCGCAAGCGATCGCCCCCGCCTCTATCCATTGCGTGACTTCCGCTGTGTCAAATCCGCCTTCCGGTCCCGTGATGACGAGGAGACGTTGTTTTGATTGAAGACGATTCAATGTGTTGGCAAGTGCCGACTGCTCGCCTTCTTTCGCCGATTCTTCATATGCGATGATGACTTCGTCGTATTGTTCGAATTGCTGTGACAGTTGCTTCGAAGTGAGGAACGTACATGACGGGACGACGGCCCTATACGATTGCTCAGCCGCCTCTTGCATAATTTTTTGAATACGTTCTACTTTTTTCGGCACTTTTTTCGAGTCCCATTTGGCGACTGATCGGGAAGATTCGAACAATAGAAGATGATGAACGCCGAGCTCGGTCGCTTTTTGTGCGACAAGTTCGACTTTGTCACCTTTCGGTAATGCATAAGCGAGCGTCACGTCAATCGGCAGTTCGGTATCTGATTGACGAGTCGACAATACTTTAGCCACTCCACTCTTCTTCTCAAGCGACGTCACGACACATGCGTACTCATTGCCTGTCCCGTCGAGAAGAACCATTTCGTAACCCGCCCCTTGTCGCAGGACCGTTCCGATATGATGAGCGACATCTGAAGGAAGTGTCACAACATCGCCTGTGAAAGCTTCTGGTGTCAGAAAATAACGTTGCATAGCTTATCCCTTCTTGGCGATGATCGCGACCCAGTCTTCCATCACGCGTGTCTCTTCAATCTCGAAACCTGCAGCCATCAGAGCGCTCGTGACTTCAGCCCGTTTTTCTCCGATGATACCAGACGTGATGAAGCGACCGCCCATCTTCGTACGAGCATAAGCATCTTCGATGAAGAGAAGAATGACATCGGCAAGAATGTTTGCCACGACCAAGTCATATTCTCCGTCCACACCTTTTAATAAATCTCCCGTATCCACTTGAACGAGCGATTCGACACCGTTCGTCTCCACGTTTTGACGAGCCGATTCAACGGCAACCGAATCCAAGTCTAGCGCTTTTACGCTCGTCGCTCCAAGTTTCGCAGCGGCGATCGATAATACGCCTGATCCTGTACCGACATCAATGACGCGGTCACCTTCCCGGATGTAGTTCTCAATCGCTTGAATACAGAGCATCGTCGTCGGGTGTGTCCCTGTACCGAACGCCATGCCCGGGTCAAGCAAGATGACATTCTCTTCCGGTTGTGGTGTGTACTCTTCCCACAAAGGGACAATCGTCAGCTGTTGTGAGATTTTGACCGGCTTGTAATACTGCTTCCAAGAATGCGCCCAATCTTCCTCATCAATCTCTGCGACCGTGACCTCACCTGATCCGATATCAAGCATGTTCCGGAGTCGCTCGATTTCTTTTTTCAAGTTTGCGAGCACATCTTGGAAATCACCTGAAGCCGGCACGTACGCTTTGACGTGTACTCCAGAAGTTGGATACGTTTCACGATCCGAAACGTCCCAAATCTCTCCGAAATGGTCTTCCGCCATCATTCGGTCGAAGTCTTCGACGTCCTCGATGACGACACCTTGTGCCCCCACTTCGTGTAATAAGTTCGATACGGCTTCCACCGCAAGCTGTGTCGTGTGGACACAAATTTCAGACCATTTCATCGTTTGTACACACTCCTTTTAGTGACTAAAGAACTTTTTCATTTTTTGGAACATGCCGTGTTCCTCTTCGACACCCGATTCGCCACTGATTTCTTCGAATTCACGAAGCAATTCTTTTTGGCGGTCTGTCATATTTTTCGGTGTCATGACAATGACGCTCACGTACTGGTCGCCATTTGCGCCACCACGAACACTTGGCATCCCTTTTCCGCGTAAACGGAACTTCGAGCCAGTTTGTGTTCCGGCTGGCACTTTCAAACTCACGTTCCCGTGAACCGTCGGAACTTCGATTTCTGCACCGAGTGCCGCTTGAGCGAACGTGACCGGCATTTCCATCGCAATGTGTTGGTCGACACGTTCAAAGATCTCATGAGCTTTCACGCGGACGACGACGTATAAGTCTCCGGCTGGTCCTCCGTTCACGCCAGGACCGCCTTTTCCAGATAGACGGATCTGTTGCCCGTTATCGATACCGGCTGGGATTTTCACTTCGACAGTCTGTTTCTTCTTCACATGACCTGAGCCGTGACAAGTTGGACATTTTTCTTTAATCGTCTTACCACTACCGTGACACTTGCTACAAGGACGTTGGTTGACCATACGACCGAGAATTGTGTTTTGCTCAACCGTCTCGACGCCACTGCCGCCACATTGGTTACACGTTTCTGGTTTCGTTCCAGGTTTCGCACCGTTCCCCATACACGTGTCACATTCGACTTCGATTTCGAGCTCGATTGTTTCCGTCTTGCCTGTCACACTCTCCATGAAATCGAGGTCAACAACATATTGATAATCTTCTCCACGACGCGGTGCGTTCGGGTCTTGACGACGTCCGCCGCCACCGAAGAACATGTCAAAGATATCACCGAATCCACCTTGGAAGTCACCGCCGCCTCCGAACTGGTTCGCCCCTTCAAAACCGAATCGGTCATACTGGGCACGTTTTTGTTCGTCAGAAAGCACTTCATAGGCTTCACCAATTTCTTTAAACTTATCCGCCGCATCTGCTTCTTGGTTGATGTCCGGGTGATATTGACGGGCCAACTTTCGGTATGCCCGCTTGATTTCTTGTGCCGAGGCCGACTTGTCGAGCCCAAGCACTTCATAATAATCTCGTTTCGCCACTATTCTCGCTCCTATCCTTACAATCTACGTATCGATTTTACCGATTCTACCTTAACATGGAAAGAGCCAAAGCAGAAACCTGCTTTGGCGCTCTCCTTTACAACGGCTGTTTATTTACGGTCGTCGAGATCCTCAAACTCTGCGTCCACGACATCATCGTCCTGTTTCGCTTCTGTTTGTGGTTCTGCGCCTTCAGCACCTTGCTGTTCAGCCATTTTAGCATATACTTTTTGCGTCAACTCTTGAACGACAGCTGACAATTCGTCTTTGGCTGTACGGATCGCCTCAAGGTCTGAACCTTCGAGAGCAGTTTTCGCTTTTTCTTTCGCAGCTTCTGCTTTTTCTTTGTCCGCCTCTTCCACTTGCTCACCAAGGTCTTTGATTGCCTTGTCTGTCGCGAAGACGAGTTGGTCTGTTTCGTTGCGAAGTTCCGCTTCTTCTTTACGTTTGTTATCTGCGTCTGCGTTCGCTTCAGCTTCTTTCACCATACGCTCGATTTCTGCCTCATCGATACCTGAAGAAGATTGGATTGTGATCGATTGTTCTTTGTTCGTACCGAGATCTTTCGCTGATACGTGAACAATTCCGTTTGCATCGATATCGAATTTAACTTCGATTTGTGGCACTCCACGTGGTGCTGGCGGAATGTCAGTCAATTGGAAGCGACCAAGTGTCTTGTTGTCTGGTGCCATCGGGCGTTCCCCTTGGAGGACGTGGATGTCAACAGCAGGCTGGTTATCTGCAGCAGTTGAGAACACTTGTGATTTCGATGTCGGAATTGTCGTGTTGCGATCGATCAATTTCGTCATCACGCCACCCATTGTCTCGATACCGAGTGAGAGTGGAGTAACGTCGAGAAGGACGACGTCTTTTACGTCTCCAGCGAGAACTCCACCTTGGATTGCCGCACCGAGTGCAACAACTTCATCCGGGTTTACCCCTTTGAATGGCTCTTTCTTCGTGAAGTCGTGGATTGCTTTTTGGACGGCAGGGATACGTGTCGAACCACCGACGAGAATGATCTTATCGAGGTCAGATGGTGTAAGTCCTGCATCTTTCAAGGCACGACGAGTTGGTTCCATTGTGCGTTCGACAAGGTCAGCCGTCAATTCTTCAAACTTCGCACGCGTAAGTGTCATCTCCAAGTGGAGTGGACCTGCTTCACCTGCTGTGATGAACGGAAGGCTGATGTGTGCGCTTGTGACGCCTGAAAGGTCTTTCTTCGCTTTTTCAGCTGCATCTTTCAAACGTTGAAGTGCCATCTTGTCTTTCCCGAGGTCGATGCCGTTCTCTTTTTTGAATTCTGCAACGAGGTAGTCGATGACTTTTTGGTCAAAGTCATCTCCACCGAGACGGTTGTCACCAGCTGTAGCGACAACTTCGAATACGCCATCACCAAGCTCAAGGATTGAAACGTCGAACGTACCACCACCGAGGTCATAGATCAAAATCGTGTGGTCTTCACCTTTATCTAATCCGTAAGCGAGTGCCGCAGCTGTTGGCTCGTTGATGATTCGTTTGACATCAAGACCAGCGATTTTACCAGCATCTTTTGTCGCTTGACGCTCAGCGTCGTTGAAGTATGCAGGAACTGTGATGACTGCTTCCGTGACTGTTTCACCGAGGTAGTCTTCAGCATCTTTCTTCAACTTCTGCAAAATGATTGCCGAGATTTCTTGTGGTGTGAATTTCTTGCCATCTACGTCAACTGTATGCGACGTACCCATGTGACGTTTGATTGATTGGATCGTGTTCGGGTTCGTGATGGCCTGACGTTTTGCGACCTCACCTACTTGACGCTCTTCTCCTTTGAATGCAACAACCGAAGGAGTCGTACGGTTACCTTCTGCGTTTGAGATGACGACTGCTTCGCCACCTTCCATTACTGCCACACATGAGTTTGTAGTCCCTAAGTCAATACCGATAATTTTACCCATCGTTTATTCCTCCGTCTCGTTAAGTAGTATTATTCTGCAACTTTTACCATGCTTGGGCGAATGACTCGACCATGCATCGTATATCCTTTTTGAAGCTCCATCGTCACGACGCCCGACTCGAACTCGTCGCTCGGCTCTTGCATGACTGCTTGATGGAAATTCGGGTCGAACGGCTGTCCGACTGCTTCAATCACTTCGACTTGCTCAGCATTCAATACGTCAAGAAGTTGACGATGAATCATGTCGACGCCTGATTGAATTTGCTTGGCATCCTCTGAAGTTGCTTGCACTTGAAGTGCACGCTCAAAGTTATCAATGAGCGGAATCAATTTTTCAATGACAGACTGTGAAGCAAACTTGACGCGTTTTGCATTCTCTTCATTCGTCCGACGACGGAAGTTGTCAAAGTCAGCACGAATGCGGAGTTCGCTCGCTTTCAACGCTTCGATTTCTTTTTGTAAGTCCGTCCCCTCAGAACTTTCTTCCACAATCTCAGCATTTAAAACCTCATCTTCATTTGATTCAGTTGACTCGTTCTCTTCTGTCTGTGCCGAGTCTACAGATTTTTCTTCAAGCACGTCTTCTTGTTCGTGCCCGTTTTGATGATCTGCTGTCATAGTAAAACTCCTTTCCGTCACTCATCTAGTTTCGTTCGTCGCAACGCTTCGATAATTTGTCCCATCATTTGGACACCGTGACGGTAATTCATTCGAGTCGGGCCAATCATGGCAATCGTTCCGAACGTTTTTCCATCTAGTGTATAATCCGAAGTGATGACACTACAATTTTGAAGGGCGACAATTCCGTTCTCGCTCCCAATGCTCACATAAATCTCGCGATTTGGCAACGATTCGAGCCAGTGCGTCAATCGTTCTTGCTCATCAATCCATTCTAGGAACGGTCTGAGCGTGTCTAACGTTTGAAACTCAGGTTGGTTGAAGATATTCTTCTTGCCTCCGAGATAAAGCGAAGACGGCGTTTGAATTCCAACCGTCGATTGAATCAGTTGCATCATATTTTCATATTGCTGTCGCTGCGCGAGTTGCAATTTTGCAACCTCTTCTCCGATTCGGACTTTAAGTTGTCCGATCGCTGTTCCGACGAGACGATCGTTTAACAGTCGAATCGTCTCCTCGATGACTTCAGGAGCTACACGAGATTCGAACATGACCGTACGATGCTCGACATGACCTTGATCCGTGACGATGAGAACGACACCCCGTCGCTCATCTAATGGCATAAAGTCCACACGTGCCAATCTTTCGGATTGGCTATTGGGACCGAGGGCGACCGTCGTATAATTGGTCAAATCAGAAAGGAGATCTGCAGCTTGGCGAATCAGGATCTCAGACTCTTTTGAAGATTGCTTTAAACGCTCTTCTAAGCGACCCGTTTCCCGCTCGTCGATGATTTGCTTCTCGACGAGGTGGTCCACGTAATATCGGTATCCGACCTCTGACGGGATTCGACCCGCGGAAGTATGTGGTTTTTCAATCAACCCCATGTCTTCCAAATCGGCCATATCGTTCCGAATCGTTGCCGAACTAAACGTCAAATCGTCTCGTTTCGATAACGTACGCGAACCGACCGGTTGAGCCGTCTGAATATAATCGTCAATGATGGCTCGAAGAATGAGCAATTGGCGATCTGTCAGCACAACATCACTCCTCTCTGAAAAAGTTACCTCGCTTTATTAGCACTCATATTTAACGAGTGCTAATCACACTTCAAATATTATCATGTTCTCACTATTTGTCAATTCATACACTCGGATTTTTTCACCTTTTTTACAGACGGCAAACCTGAAAAAGAAACAGTGTTTCGTTATGATAGAACGTGAGGTGATGAAATGTTTACAACAAAACAATTTAACGTATTCAAACAGGACGGACTCGACGAACGCATGTCTGGCATCCGTTCGGATATTCAACCGCTCTTCCATCGGATTTATGACGAGGTCGGATCACAACTCGAGGCAGATGTCGGAATCCCCCTCTACCTGCATGTCGCAAAACATGCACGTCGCACGGTGAACCCTCCGAAAGACACATGGATGGCCATCTGTCACGATAAGCGCGGGTATAAAAAACATCCACACTTACAAGTCGGGCTTTTCGACGACCGCGTCTTCATTTGGCTCGCATTCATCTATGAGATGCCGAACAAAGACGCAATCGCGAAACATTTGCAACAAATTGATTTTAAATCAACGTTTACTGATTTCCATATTGCGGGCGACCATATGAAAAAAGATGCGTTCCTAATTGAAGAGACATCAAACGAAAACATCCAGGCGTTGCTCGAGCGCTTCGGCACTGTCAAAAAAGCTGATTTCTTAATCGGACGACAACTGCCTGCCGATGCATCGATTCTTCAAAACGAAGACGCTTTTCTCGCTTTGGTCGAAGACACGTTCGCTCGGCTCACGCCGCTCTATCGTGATCTCGTCTTATAATGCTAAAAAATGGACAAATCCCACATAAGGGACTTGTCCATTTTTCATGACTCGGTATGCTCGAGTTTTGCCTCTCCGATAAATGCCGCGAACGCTTCATTCGCGAGTGGTAGACCAGACGCCGTCAATCGGATATGGGAGTCTGTCCGTTCAATCAACGACTTCTTCACCAAATCGTCGATGACGTGACCGAACACATGATCGAGTGCCACGCCATACTTCTGTTCAAATGTCTGAAGAGAGACCCCTGAACGCATGCGTAATCCGAGGAACAGCTCTTCTTCCATTTTTTCTACTTCTTCGAGCTCAGTCACCCGTTTCACCGGGATGCCTTCCGCTTTAATATAGTGAGGAATCGGTGCGATATTGGCACGACGTGTGCCATTTAAATAGCTGTGCGCACCTGCCCCGAATCCATAATACTCTTCGTTCCGCCAGTACACTTGGTTGTGACGACTTTCTCGACCCGGCAACCCATAGTTCGAGATTTCGTATTGCTTCAGTCCATGTCGTTCAAGTGTCTCCATCACTTTGAGATACATCTCGACCTCGACATCCTCTCCCGGTAGACGGAGCTTACCTTTCCGGTCTTGAATCGCAAACACGGTATGCGGCTCAAGAATTAAGGAATAGGATGAGACGTGTTGAATCGGAAGCTGTAGCGCTAGTTCTAAGTCTCGGTCAATCTGCTCGAGCGTCTGTTCTGGTAACCCGAACATGAGGTCAATCGAAATATTATCAAAGCGTTTCGCCGCTTCATTCACCGTTTCAAACACGTCGTCGGCGCGATGCGTTCTTCCGATCCGTTCGAGCCCACCATCGTCGAATGTTTGGACACCGAAGCTGAGTCGATTGACACCACCGGCTTTCATCGTGTCGAGTTTTTCCGTACTCACAAAGTTCGGGTTCGCTTCGACAGAATACTCTAGGTCGTCTGAAGCGAGCGGGAGGAGGTGTCGACGGACCATGTCCATCAGGCGACCCATCTGCGCTTCATTGAGCGCCGTCGGTGTGCCCCCTCCAATAAAGATGGTCTCAATCCGTTCTGTCGGAAACGCTTCGAGCGTCAATACCATCTCTCGTTCTAATGCATCTAAATATTCATCAACAGGTTGGTTTTTTAAAAACACCTTGTTGAAATCACAGTAATAACAAATATGTTCACAAAATGGAATGTGAAGATATACGGCTTTAGCCAATTTCGGCCACCCCTTTCTTCTCATTCCATTTATAACGTTTTTCGTCCGTTCTTTCCAGCCTGCGCCATCAATCAAACCGATGAATAAACAGACCGCTCTTTAATTTCGGTTCGAACCACGTCGATTTCGGCGGCATTTGTCCACCACTATCGGCCACTCGCATCAGTTGAGACATCGTCGTTTCATGACATGTTAACAACAATTGGTCAGGCACGTTCGCGAGCTGTTCCAACTCTTCTTTCGATCGATTCCCTCCCACAAAATCGATTCTCGGATCCATGCGAATATCTTCGACGTTGAAGTACGGAGCAAGGATATCATGCTGTAACACAGCGACATCGAGATCGGTTTCATCTTTTCGTTTCGATAACCTGTAATATTTTCCTCGATACGCAGCGCCGAACATGCCATGACTTTCAGGCAAGACGAGTTCATCTACTTCTGTCACTTCATACGAGAACGAAAGTCCTTCCAACATATGCTCCACTTCTTCAGGTGCGATCGTTGTCAACAGACGATGATATGGCAAAATCGTCAACTCGTCGCTCGGGAAGAGGACACCTAAGAAGTGTGTTCGTTCATTCTTTAGAGCATGCTCCTCGTCCATTCCTGACACGACTGCCGCCGCTTTCGCACGGTGATGACCGTCGGCGATATAGATGGACGGGATTGTCGCACCAATCATCATGACGCGTGCAAGTTCTCGGCTCGGAATCATAAATCCTTCGTGTAACACGCCACGATCATCCGTAAACGAGAACAACGGCTCTTCTTCCGTCGCACTGTTTAAAATCTGTTTCAGACTCGCATGTGGCGGGTGGCTAAGTAAAATCGGACCGGTATGCGCCCCCGTCGCTTGGACATGTTCGACACGTTCCCGTTCCTTCGTTTCACGGGTATGTTCGTGAATTTTGATTCGCCCGGCTTCATAGTCCGCAACTGAAAATGTGGCGACTAAGCCCGTTTGCTGACGTTCGTTCCGGGTCAATCGATATACGTAAAATCCACTCGGTCGAACCGTCAGCTCGTCTTCGTATAGACGTTCTAGCTCCTGACGAGCACGCTTTCCCCAGTCTTCGAGTGAGAGGTTTGCTTGAAGAGCTTCTGGCTTATCTACCTTCAAAAATGATTTCGGTTGCTCAGCGATGATTGCCTTCGCCTCTTCTACAGAAACGACGTCATACGGATCTGCGGCAACTTCTTTAGCGTGCACGGGCATGTATGGGCTGAACGGCTTAAATACGACCATAGTTTCCTCCTTAAAATTCTCGGACGCGAATGACGCCCTTGATGTCATACAGTGCATGAATCGATAACGGTTCATGTTCGTTGTTGTCTAAATCAATCAATGTATAGGCCATCTCGCCTCGGCTACGGTTGATCATGTTATCGATGTTCAATCCATGTGAGGCGAGCTCTCCCGTAATTTGTCCGACCATGTTCGGCACGTTTTGATGCAAAATCGCGAGGCGACGTTTGCCGGTATACGGAAGTTCCGCATTTGGGAAGTTGGCGGACGAACGAATGTTACCGGTCTCCAGATATAATTTGAGCGTCTCGACGGCTTGAATGGCACAGTTGACTTCTGATTCCTTTGTCGAGGCACCGAGATGAGGCAATGCCATCACTTGTGGATGTCCGATGAGCGAGTGTCGAGGGAAGTCGGTGATGTATAGTCCGACGTGATGATGGAATGCTTCAACTAAATCAGCATCCTTCACGAGCTCTCCACGTGCGAAATTTAAAACGGTCATCCCAGGCTTCATCCGTTCGAACCAACTCCGGTCGATACTGAAGCGCGTCTCTTTCGTCAGCGGCATATGAATCGACAAGAGATCAACAGACCCTAGAACCTCACTCAAATGCTTGGCGCGTGTGACATGTTTTGAAATGTTCCAAGCGGCATCAACCGAGAGATGAGGATCATATCCGATGACATCGACCCCGAGTTGGAGAAGGTCGTTAGCAAGTGAGGCCCCAATGGCCCCAAGCCCGATGATCCCCACTTTTTTCCCACGTAACTCCGCTCCGAGGAACTGCCGTTTCTGTTGCTCCATCGCTTCTTCCAACTGAGATTGTGACTCGACCGCCTGTTCATTTACCCAGTTGAAACCTTTGACGATCGGTCTGACCGAGAGGATCATGCTGGCCAAGACGAGTTCTTTCACCGCATTCGCATTCGCACCAGGAGTATGAAATGCCACGACTCCTTGTTTCGCCAGTTGATCAAGCGGGAGATTATTGACTCCGGCACCTGCCCTTGCAATGGCGAGCAGATGGGGCGGAATCGCTTCATCGTGAACGTTATGACTTCTCAGTACCCAGGCGTCAGCTTGATCTGATGAATTGATGATATATTCATTCGGCTCAAATCGCTTCAGACCCGCTGCAGCGATTTGGTTAAATGTTTTGATGTGATACATGGTTCTCCTCCTCAAATGCTCTCATGACGTCGACAAGGCGCACAGCACCTTCTTTTGGCATCGCGTTATAAAGACTCGCCCTTAGACCACCGACGGAACGATGACCACTGAGTTCGAGTAATCCGCGTTCAAGGGCAAATTGTTGAAAGCCCCTGTCTCGATTTCGATCACCCGTCGTGAACGGGATGTTCGTCAAGGAACGGCGTTCTCCCGACACGAGAGAAGAAAATAGATTTGAATGTTCAAGGAACGAATAGACCGTATCGCTTTTTTCACGATTCATCCGCTCCATCGCCTCGACGCCCCCTTGATCTTCGACCCACTTGAGGACACGTTCTGCCGCATACATACTGAACGTCGACGGCGTATTGAATAACGTATCGACATGAGACCCGTAATGAAGATAACTTGGTAGCTCCATCGACTGAATCAAGTCGCGGCGTATGATGACGACCGTCAGTCCTGCTGGACCAATATTTTTCTGGGCACCAGCATAGATCATCCCGAAGCGCTCAACGTCGATCTGCTCGGCAAGAATGTTCGAAGAAGCATCCGCAATGAGTGGGACATCCGTTTCGGGTATAGTCGTGAATCGGGTTCCTTCAATCGTATTGTTCAACGTCACGTGAAGATAGTCGACATCTTGAGCGAGATTCGGTTCAAATGACATCCCGCCCGCCTCATCTATGAGCGGATGGATGACCTCGACCTGTCCGAAGTGTCTGGCATCTTCCATCGCTTTTTTAGACCAAATTCCTGTATCGACATAGGCGAATCGATTTCGAATCCGTAAATTCATCGGGATCATGGAAAATTGCAGTGTCGCCCCACCTTGCAACCAAAGAACGGCATAGTTCTCAGGAATATGCATGAGTCTTCTGAGTCTTGCCTCGAGCGAGTCGACCACTTGTTGGAATGACTCTGAACGATGACTCGTTTCGATGATCGAGACCCCTTCATATTCGAATGTCAGCAGATGTTGTTGAATCTCTTGCATCACTTCTTTTGGTAGCATGCCGGGACCCGCAGAGTATGTATACGTCGACATGGTGTTTCCTCCTCTTTTGTCTGTCTAAGGGTGTACTCTTCCTTAAGCGAAGTGCCATTTCCTGCCTAAACAAAAAAATCACCCCGATTCGAACATCAGGGTGATTTAATCCAATTATTCTTCGTCCATTGATAGAACAGACATGAACGCTTCTTGCGGGACTTCGACAGACCCGACCATCTTCATGCGCTTCTTACCTTCTTTTTGTTTCTCAAGGAGTTTCCGCTTACGCGAGATGTCTCCCCCATAACATTTAGCCAAAACGTTTTTACGAAGTGCTTTGATTGTCGAACGTGCGACAATTTTTGTTCCGACGGCAGCTTGTACCGGTACTTCGAACTGCATCCGTGGGATGAGTGCTTTCAACTTCTCGACAATCACTTTTCCGCGTTCATACGCAAAGTCACGGTGAACGATGAAGCTGAGGGCATCGACCACTTCGTTATTGAGCAAGATGTCCATCTTCACGAGACGTGATTGACGATAGCCGATCAACTCATAATCGAGAGACGCATACCCTTTCGTGCTCGACTTCAATTGATCGAAGAAGTCATAGACGATTTCACTCAATGGAATCTCGTACGTGATTTTGACGCGTGTCGTGTCGATATACTGCATATCGATGAACGTCCCACGTTTCTTCTGGCAAAGTTCCATGATGGCCCCGACATAATCGTTCGGTGTCATGACGGCCGCTTTGACGTAAGGTTCTTCAATCGATTCCACTTTTTGTTGTTCCGGCATCTTCGATGGGTTATCAACGTGGACGACTTCTCCTGAAGTTGTCGTCACGTGATAGATAACCGATGGTGCCGTCGTGATCAAGTCGATCCCGAACTCACGCTCAATCCGTTCTTGGATGATTTCCATGTGAAGCATCCCTAGGAATCCACAACGGAAACCGAATCCGAGTGCTTGTGACGTCTCAGGTTCAAACTCGAGCGCGGCATCAGAAAGTTGAAGCTTTTCGAGTGCCTCACGAAGGTCGTTGTAGTTGGCTGCATCGATTGGATACAATCCACAGTACACCATCGGGTTCATTTTACGGTAACCTGGAAGCTGACTCGTGGCAGGATTTTTCGCAAGTGTGATTGTATCCCCGACACGAACATCTCCGACTGTTTTGATTGATGCAGAAAGTGTTCCTACATCACCGACGTTCAATTCTTTGACCGAGACAGGCTTCGGTGTCGATACACCGAGGTCCGTTACTTCGAACGTCTTCCCGGTAGCCATCATCTGAACTTTATCTCCTACTTTGACCGAACCGTTGACGATTCGAATCGATGCGACGACACCACGGTAGGCATCATAGTACGAGTCGAAGATCAAGGCTTGTAACGGTTCTGACGGATCACCTGTCGGAGGTGGAACAAGTTCGACGATTTGCTCGAGAATCTCTTCGATTCCAATCCCTGCCTTGGCAGAAGTCGGGACCGCATCGCTCGCGTCGAGGCCGATGACGTCTTCAATCTCTTGACGCACGCGATCGACATCCGCTGACGGCAAGTCGATTTTATTGATGACCGGAATAATTTCGAGGTCGTTATCGAGTGCTAAGTAAACGTTCGCAAGAGTTTGCGCTTCAATTCCTTGTGCCGCATCGACGACGAGAATTGCACCTTCACATGCCGCAAGCGAACGCGACACTTCATACGTGAAGTCGACGTGTCCTGGCGTGTCAATCAAGTGAAGAATATACTCTTCTCCGTCTTTTGCCGTATAGTTCAATTTAACAGCGTTCAATTTGATTGTAATCCCACGCTCACGCTCTAAATCCATCGCGTCAAGCGTCTGCTCTTTCATCTCACGAGCCGTGAGTGCACCAGTTTTCTCAAGAATCCGGTCAGCGAGTGTCGACTTTCCATGATCGATGTGAGCGATAATCGAAAAGTTACGAATCTTCTTCTGACGATTCTCTAATTCTTGTTTATTCATATATGGGTTCACCTATCCTTCTCATGCATACCGTGTCATTATATCAAAATCCTAAAGTAATGTGTACGACCTACTACAACAATACCACATATAGTTTTCAGAATAATCATCAAGTGGTTGCTTTTCATATAACCGTTTGCTACAATTGTGCTTGTTCTGTTGAATGATTACTTGAAGTAATAAGAACATACACTTTCTTGTTTCAGGAGGTGACAAACAATGGCAAACATCAAATCAGCAATCAAACGTGCAAAAACTTCTGAAAAACGTCGTGTTGCGAACTCTCAAGAGAAAGCGGCAATGCGTACAGCAGTAAAACGTGTTGATGCTCTCGTACTCGAAGGAAACAAAGAAGCTGCTCAAGAAGCTTTCGTCCTCGCTACGAAGAAGCTCGACAAGGCTGCATCAAAAGGCCTTATCCACAAAAACAAAGCAGGTCGTGATAAATCACGCCTCGCAGCTCGTATCGCTGCTCTCTAATTAGAGACCAAACGAAACAGCCGCCTCCTACTCGGAGCCGGCTGTTTTTTTGTATACCATGACGTAGTGAGGACCAATTCCGGGAATATCGAACGGTTCACCAATTCGCTCGAGACCGTTCCGTTCGTAGAAACGAACGGCCACCTCTCGGGCGTTACACCACCATGAGCTATCTAACTCTTCATGCAATGCCTGTAAGAAATGCGACCCAATTCCTCGTCCGGCTAGATCCGGATCCGTCGCCATTCCCCGAAGTTGATACGGCACCGACACGCCTTCAATTTCTCTTGATGACAACATGACAGTCGCGACCGATTGCACGTGCTCTCTTTCGATCCAAGCAAAATGACGAGTCGTCGACGACTCATCCCCTTCAAAATAACAAGTCTCAATCCCTTTACCTGGTCTGAGTACAATATGTCGAAGTGGAATCACATCTTGTAGTGATACTTGTTTCAATCCCATATTCTCACCTCACAATAAGGCCAGTTGGCAAACGAGTGTATCGAATACGATTTGTTTATCGCCACGACCTGTTTTCATCGCTTCATCCGCATCTGCAATCAACGTCAACGCTTGCGCGAGCTGCGCTTCTGAAAAATTACGACTCGCTTGTGTTGCTAGTTTGACGGTATATGGATGAGCACCAATTTTTGAAGCGATTTGTTTTTCTCCGTACCCCGCTTCTGTCAACTGCTTTGATAGATACATGTTTCGGTATTGCCTTGCTAACAAACCAAGAAGTCCAATCAGTTCTTGTCCTTGCTTCTCTAAGTCACGTACTAACCGAAGCGCCGCATCTGCGCGTCGTTTGACGAGAAGCTCAGACAGCTGAAACACGTTATCCTCTAGCGTACGTGGCACCAAATCATTCACGATCTCAATCGGAATCATCGCGCCTGTTCCTGCATATAACTGTAGTTTTTCTAATTCTCGGACTAATTTTCCCCAGTCATCCTGACATAAGAACAACAGTCGCTCCATGGTCGCCCGTTCCATTTTTTGTTGTTCCTGACTAAGCGTATCATTCACATATCGCATCAATTCTGCTTGGCTTGGCTTTTTCGCTTCGAGTACGATGGCCCGTTCTTTCAACCGTTTCACGATTTTTTTACGTTCATCGAGTTTTTCTGACTCCACAATGAGGACGAGGACCGAGTAAGTCGCGGGCTGAACGACATATTCGGCGAGACGGTCGACGTTATGCTTTTGCTTTTCTTTCGCTCCCGTCAAAAATTGGGCATTCTTGACGATGACCGTCCGAAATTCACTGAAAAAAGGCACCGTTTCCGCTTCATCGAGCGCAGTATCTAATGACGTCTCTTGGAGATCGAGTTGCATGACATCAAATTGATCACCGGATGGGTTGGCTGCCTTCACGATTCCACGTTCCCAATTTTCTAATAAATACTTTTCAGTTCCATGGAGAACATAGACGCTCGCTAGTTTACCATTATGTAACCACGGTTCATTCAAAACACACACCACTTTCACAATTTATTCTCATCTAAACATAGATTATCTTCGCATGATTCGCTATACTTATAAAGGAAGTATGATAAGGAGGGACCTAATATGCAAATTAACTCTGTACGCCCACCGAGTGAAAACCCGTTTGAAAATGATGTTCAATGCAAACGTAATGACGCGATCGACTCTGCGATCGGCTTCATCGTCCCATTTGGCTTTTTCTTCACGATTTTCTTCATCGGTGTCATCATCAAGTTCTTAAGCTTATAAGTTTTCAAACGATTGCCCCGGGGGAGCAATCGTTTTTTAGTGTATCATATTTATTCACGCACTAGTCGATGATCCCCCGACACATTCTTTTTTCACAGATGATCATCCCATCGAGATCCGTTCGCAACAAGCGACGTCCGAAAATCCGGTCTAACGTCTCCTGATGTGGGTGGCCATAACGATTGTTCGCTCCGACGCTCGCAATCACCCATTCCGGATCGATTCGCTCGAGTAGCTCTTCCCCTGACGACGTATTCGATCCATGATGCCCTAACTTAAACACGTCGACATCCACCGTCGGTAAGTTAGTCTCTTCTTCTATAGGCAAATCCCCTGTCAATAAGTACCGCATGCCACCTACGTTCATATAGAGGCTGATCGAATGATCATTTTCATCTTCATGCACTTTAGTCGGTGAGACAGTCCATATCCAAGACATCGGTCGATTTCCTGCCTCGAGATAGCGAATGGATGCCCCGTAATTCGTCGCCAACTGAAGAATCTCCTCACGCTTCTCCGCATTCGCCACTTCTTTCGATAACCAAATCTCCTTTACATGCACGAGCTTCAACAATCCTTCTAAGCCACCGATGTGGTCATGGTCCGCATGCGTCAAGAGAACAAAATCAAGTGCACGCTCCCCTCGCTTCCATATATATGGTGCCACAACGTCCGCTCCCGGGTCATACACTGTCCGTTTTTGCTCGTTGGGATCCTGAAAGACGCCGCCGACATCAATCACACCAATTGTTTCTCCTGACTCTACAACAATCGCATCACCTTGACCGACATCTAAAAATGTCACCCGTGGAGCCTCTGCCCATTCGGCCCAACCGGCAACGAGGAAACACGTCATTATGGCCATACACCATCCGAACCATCGCTTCCGTTGGACAAGAAGTAAACTTCCCCAAATCCCAATCCATAAAGCGACTTGCTGCGGAAATGTCAGTTCATGCAACGGTAGCCATGGTCGATTCATATCGTGCATGGAGAACATTCCGTTGATGGCATCTAGGATCACCATGAATATTGGTGTAATTTCTGGAACGACCCAAACGGTCAGTGCGAGCGGCATCATCACCCATGATATGCAAAACGCCATGATGATATTGAAAAGTGGTGCAGCGACGGATAGAATCGGTTGAACTTGCCAAAGGACGAATAATCCAAATAGTTGGGCAAACACGGACAACTCCAACAACCCGGTCCACAGTTGTCTCGTGACCAACAAGAAGAACGTCATCCCGACCGTTAACTGAAACCCTAAGTTTGAGAGAAGGTGTGGTTGAAAGGCAAGCATGGCAGCTGCGCACCAACTTAAGAGACGAATCGAGTCCCTTACCGATACACCAAATAAAGAAAGGATGAGCAACACATCTGCCACGAGGACAGCTCGTGCGACCGGTGGTGAAAAACCTGTCAGCCATCCGAACGCCGTAATCGTCAATAGAATCAATACCGTCTTCGTCTCTCGTCGAATCGGGATTGGTCGAAACATTGCTCGAAGCGCGACGATCAGCATGGCGATATGCGAACCTGAGATGACGAGAAGATGCAGGAGACCCGTCACTCGATATGAGAAAGAAGTCTGTTCGTCGAGCATCCGGCTCTCACCGAACAATAAGGCCTCTATGTATAGCGCGACATCGCCGCGATATTGTTGTTCAATCTGTTGGAGACGTCTCTCTTTCCACCTCAGCATCCAACCGTCCATCCCTGCTGTCGGACGGCACTCGTCGATTCGCTTGATCTTTCCTTTAAAGGATAAGTCCGCGCTAGCCGCCCATTTCTGTTCGTCAAATCCCCCGATGTTCCGTAACGGCTGAAACAGTTCTTGTTCCATTTCTACAAGACACGTCTCACCAGGTCTACCAATCGAGAGCTCTCTCCCCCGCAACACACCTTGATGAGTCCCCACGTTCCCATATAATCGGGCCGTCTTCCCATTCTCTTTACGACTCTCAATCGAGAACACGATTGTGTCTGTCGGTGTCCATTCTGCCGGATCGGCATGTAGCCATGCAATCAGGATGAGGAAAATGACACCGAGTTTCGCATATAGATGTTGTCCACCTCGAGACGCGACATATAACACACCGGAAACGATTGTGACGAGGTAGATTCCTTCAATTAATCCGGTCACCATCACGATCGCAAATAGTGGAAATAACGGCATCTCATGGTACCAATAAGTAAGGTTTCATACTTTCTAATGTTTTCTCCCCAAATCCTTTCACATCACCTAAGTCCTCGTATGTTTTAAAGGGACCATTCTCTTTCAGGTGGTTCAAAATCGCGTCTGCTTTTGCAGGACCAATACCAGGGACCGACATCAACTCGTCTTTCGTGGCACTATTCACGTGTACCCCATTTGCTTCTAACTCTGTGCTAGGTACCTCTTGTGCAATCGGCGCTTCTCCTTTTTTCGGTACGATGATTTTTACACCGTCCACGAGTAGTTGTGCCAAGTTCAATTGTTCCGGGTCGGCTTCATCTGTTAATACGGCCAACGAGAGAACATCCCCGACTCTAGCACCTTCTGGCACGGTATAGACGTTCGGAGACTCGACCGCACCTGTGACATAGACGACGATTTCTAATCGCTCTACGGTCTCATCCGGAACTACTTCTCCTGATTCTACGACGAATTCATCGACGACACGTTCTTCTGGCTCTTTACTATAAAATAAATAACCAACACCTAAAAACAGGACGACGACAACACCGATGATGACCTGCTTCCACTTTTCCAAGACGATTCTCCCCCTGTTTCGACTATTGTATCTAGTATGCCGAATCCATCGTGACTGCACTTGTCCCGTTCCAGGTCTTAATCCCTTCTCAACGGAGTCGTTTGCTTGCCTGCAATGTACCCAACCTTCATACAATATGAAAGATAATCATTCATTTTCTTGCGACAATAGAAGAAGGGGCCCAACATTCGAAACAGCAAAAAAAACCGAAAACCAATAGGTGGTCTTCGGTCCTTCTGCATAAGGATCATTACTCTTCCTCGAAATGCTGGACTTGGTCAGCGAGTGCCGCAGCCTGTCCTTCTAGTTCTTGCATCAACGTAAAGATTTGATCAAAGCTTGCTTGTTGTTCTTTCATTGAAGCAGCCACTTCTTCATTTCCAGCTGCCAATTCTTCTGTCACGCCCGATACTTCCTCGACACGACGCAACACGTTGTTCACTTCACTACTAGATGTGCGCATCTCTTGCTCAATTGTACGGACGAACGAGGCGACATGGTCTGTACGTTCATGGATGCGGTTGAACGCTTCCTTCGTCAAACCGAATGCTTCAAGCTGTGCTTCTTGTTCGCGTTTTGATTCGTTCACCGTTTCTGTCAATCGCACGACTTCTTGTTGAATCGTCTCCACGACATGGAAAATCGAGCGGGTTGCCTTATTGCTCTCTTCGGCCAACTTTTTAACCTCGCTCGCCACGACTGCGAACCCACGTCCTGCTTCACCTGCACGAGCCGCTTCAATCGCTGCGTTCAAGGCAAGTAAATTCGTCTGAGCCGCCACGTCTTCCACGAGTTTCGCCATCGATTCGATCTCCGCCGTTTGTCTAGCAAAATGATCCATTCTCGTGACAAGCACTTCATTTCTTTCGCTCGAGCGATCAAGGATGTGTTCCTGATCCGTCAACGTCTCAATCCCGGCTGCCACTTCTCGTGTCATCTCAGTCGTTTCTTCTGTCGTCTGTTTCGTTTGATTCAAGCTCGTCTCGAACGACGTCGCCATCGTATGGACCGAGCTGAGCGTCTCTTGCAATTCATTGGCGATGGACTGCGCACCATGCGCCATTTCATCCACTGCGTTCGTGATGTTTGACGTCGTGCTGACAACCGCTTCATTTTCAGCCGCTGCCGTTTCCGTCATCCCATTCACTTTCATCGATGTCACACGAATCGAACCGATGACCGTTTGCAGAGATGCCGTCATCTCGCGCATCGCGCGTTCTAGTCGTCCGATTTCATCATTGCGCGTCGATTCTGGCAATGTGACAAGACGTCCTGAAGCGATGGCTTCTGCGACTTTCACGTTGCGCTCGAGCGGGCGTGTGATGGAACGTGCGAAGAAGAAGTTGTAAATGCCGAGCGCTAGGACAACGAGAATCGTCAACAAGATTGAGATGAATAATAGACGCTCCGTTTCATTTGCCGCCTCTACTTGAAGCGCCTCGTAGAACGAACCGTTCTTTGCAATCAGTGTGTTGATATCATTTAACAACCCTTCGAGCTTGGCAGCTTGAATCCGAGCTCCAATCCCACCTTCTAATGCAGACTCCACATCCTCGTTCACCTGCTCATACTTCATCGTGGCTCGTTCTAGATGATTCGAAAACTCAGGAATCAAGTAAGACTGTTTTAATTCATCAAACGTTTCCGTGTTCAATACACGGATGCGTTCAAGTTGAACAAGTGTAGACTGATTCGACTGTTCGCCAAGCGACGTCCAGAGCGACTGTTCTTGTAAGAGTGACGTCTCGAGCTGAGACAATTCAATCATTTGACTCCCGTACTGTTCATTGTAAGTCTGCAGACGGTTCAAGGTCGACAAGACATAACTCATCATGAGAACAATCAAGACGACGGTGAACACCGTTGAGAAGATAAACCGTTTACGTAAACTCATTGTAGTGTCCCCTCTTTCAGTTGACGTTCGACCGATTCATACTGAGTCGTCTCATTCTCATCCCACTGAATGCGACGAAGCGGCGCTAGACCGACGCCACCTTCTTCAATCCCAAGGATGACATGATCATTGAACGGCTGTGTCGTCACACGACCTGCGATTTCAACAATCGCCAAATCGACTTGTTTCAACATCGAAGTCACGACCGCATCAGGTGCAATCATCGATTGATCGCTATCGACTCCGATTGCCTTAATCCCATACTTTTCAGCAGTCTCCAATACCCCGACTCCTGTGAGGCCAGCTGCCGCATAGAGGACGTCTGCCCCCTCTTTGATTTGTTTCTCCGCTAGTTCGCGTCCAAGTTCGGGTGAGGCGAAGTCGTTCGAGAAATCAACGAGCATCTCGACATCCTCGTTTACGAATTTTGCTCCACGCTCAAATCCTGCCTCGAACTTTTGAATGAGTTCAATATCCATACCACCGATAAAACCGATTTTATCCGCCTCCGTCTCAAGACCGGCTACCGCACCCGCGAGAGCACTGCCTTCTCCTTCTTCAAACGTGACATTTAAAACGTTCGGTAAGGCTGACACGCCATCGATGAGGGCAAATTGTTGATTCGGATGTTTTGCCGCTACCGTCTCAAGATCTTCCTGACACGCAAAACCGAGACCAACAATCACATCATGTCCCTCTTTGACCAACTCTTCAAACCCTGCCTGATATGTTTCTGTCTCGGATAATTCGCGATAGTCGACGAACCATTCGCCCGTCTCACGTAACTCCCCCATGCCACGCATCGCCGCATCACTGAACGATTGGTCCCCGAGACCAACATCCGATAGGACGACGCCCATCGTCTGACGTTCTTCAACAGCGGCAGTCGGGTCATCGATGACCGACTGACAACCGGACAACCACAGTGAACAAGCTGTGATTGTACTGAGCATTATGCTTTTCTTCATGTATTCCATACTCCCTCTCTCTATTGGTCTGACAACTCTTTTATCGACAGAGAAGACACGGTTCTCCATCATTATTTTTAAAAGTTGTGGGAATAAAATATCGGGATATCTGAGAATGTCAGATGTTTCAAAAGGAAATTTTTTCTAATTGTTGAATATACATATGAATGACTTTGATGACAAATCCGAAGGGAGGATGAAGGAAATGATAAAAAAGATCATTCGACATAGTTGGAACGTCATATCTGGATTATTTGTTCTCTTATTGTCACTTTGGTTGAGTGGTCCTGGTATAGCAGAGACAGACACCCCACAATATCGTTGGTATTTCATGCTTTGGTTTGTACTATGGACGGTCGGTTTTGTTTTACAGTTCAGGCCGCGAACGAAATGGTTCGGTCTATTCATCACGTTCGTGCCGACGTTGTATTATTTTATTTCCGTCCTAAAAGCATTTGAAGTCATTTCATACTAGTCGATCATGTACAAAAATCAGAGCCATAGACGATGTCTATGGCTCGTTTCAATTATTCTTTTGATGCAGCAACCGTCGTATCCGCTAACTCTCGCTCCGGTGCAGGCGCCTTCGCGACATTCCCTTTACCGGCAAAGTTCTCAAGCAAGTCTTTCATATCGATACCGGAAGAGGCTTTCAACGTTTGTTGCAATGAAGCCATAAGGTCCGTTGCATATCCCGTCACCTTCCCTGCTCCACCGTTTTGACCACCGCCTGTGTCGACGACCGTGATTTGATCGATGTTGCCAAGTGGTGCCGCAATTTCCTTCGCATAATCCGGAAGCATTTTAACGACCATATCGAGAATCGCAGCCTGCCCATATTGAGCGAATGCCTCGGCGATTTTCTCTTTCGCTTCCGCTTCAGCGAGACCCGTTAAGCGAATGATTTCAGCTTCCGCTTCACCTTTCGCGCGTTCAGAATCGGCTTCAGCAAGACCAGCCAAACGAACTCGTTCCGCATCCGCTTTCGCTTGTGCTTCGATGCGATATTTCTCTGCATCTGCGCTTGCGATTTGACGTGCTTTATCCGCAGCGGCCGATTGTTCGATCGAGTAACGGTCCGCATCAGCTTTTTTCTTCACTTCTGAATCATACTGCTTCTCACGACGCATGATTTCTTTCTCTTCGAGCTCGATTTGCTTTTGACGCTCGATGATTTGAACTTGCATCTGTTGTTCTGTAACTTCTTGTTTCGCACGTGCTTCCTCGAGCTCGTACGCTTGGTCGGCCCGGGCTTTGGCAACGTCTTGCTCGCGACGGTATGCCGCAATCCGGAGCTGATTCTCTTTCTCTGCTTCTGCGATTTCTGATGCTCGTTCTAACTCTGCTTTTTTCGCATCTTTCATCGCTTCCGCCTGTTTGATGCGCGTTTCTTTATCCGCTTCCGCTGTGGCGATATCGGCATCACGCTTCACTTGCGCGATACGAGGTTTACCGAGTGATTCTAAATAACCATTTTTATCTCGAACATCTTTGATTGTGAAGGAGACGATGACAAGTCCCATCTTCGCTAAGTCTTGAGAGGCGACGCGTTGGACTTCTTGAGAAAACTTGTCTCGGTTTTTGTAAATTTCTTCAACCGTCATCGAACCAAGAATAGATCGCAAATGACCCTCTAATACTTCTTTTGCCTCGTTTTCTCGTTCAACTTTTGGTTTTCCGAGGAACTGTTCTGCGGCTGTCGCAATTTCACTGATGGACCCGCCGATTTTAATGATGGCCGTTCCGTCCGCCATGACCGGTACACCTTGTTCGGTATACACTTCAGGCGTTGTGACCTCTAGCTTGCTAGAGAGTAAACTGAGTGGTTCTGCTTGTTGGAACACTGGGAGGACGAACGTTCCTCCACCACGAATGATTTTGACACGGTTACCCGAGGTGTCGCTATGTACATTTTTCTTGCCTAAATAACTACCTGTTACAATCAACGCTTCGTCAGGTCCGACCGTGCGGTATTTCAAAACGAATACAAACACGAGTGCGAGGATGATGACCCCGACGATGATGCTGACTAAAATAGCCGTATTCATAAGTTATTTCTCCTCTCGAATCGTAGGTTCGTCATATGTCATGACGATGGCGATATTACTTTTCACTTCAATAATAATGACGCGATGGTCAGTGGAAATCGATGTCCCATCTAAACTTTGAGCTGTCTTCAAAAGGGACCCGGTCACCGTCTCAATCATGACTTCACCGTATCCGCCTTCTGGGATCGGTACTGTCAACCGTCCGATTTGTCCTACCAACGCTTCATCTGTCAATCCGATTGACTCTTCAGCATTGGATAATGGTAACAACACGAACAAATAGAGAAGTGTTGTCAGAGCGAGCGACCCGACCAATGCGACAGCAAGTCCAATCACCGGTGACACGTGCGCCAATGCGTTTAAAATGAGTCCGATTCCAGCACCGAGTGCTAAAAACGATAAAATAACTGCAGGGTTAAACCAGCCTTCAAACATGTCAAAAGCATCAGAGAACATCATATAGATGAAGGTTCCAAAACCAGCGATGATCAACACCCACCAGTACAGTTGATCGATTGCCTCCATTACCACCCCTCCTGTCGACGTTGCTGTTCCATAAATAACATACGTCGAAGTTGCTCGACTTCAAGGGCGAGCTGATCCTCAATCTTATCCCATTCGGATAGGGACGACGTGGATAGATCGTTCGCTTCCCGAACTCGACCAATCGATTGTTCAATGCGCCGTCGATTATATACATCGACGAGTTCTTGACGTTCGAGTCGCATCCGGTTTAAAAAATATTCAACTTCTTTTTGAACCTGAACCACTTGATCCGTCACGTCCTCAGAAGAATCTTGCATCAGCAGCCGACGCACTCTCACTTGATGAGCCACTAATTTGGCAATTCTCGCTTCGAGTTCGAGAATGTGCTTGTACAATTCCTCTACCTCATCTTGATTCGTGTCATCGCGCCACCACACGTCCATCTCACCTCACTTTACTCTAATCACTTTCATATACGATAAAACCTCATCATCGGTTTCAAAAAATCATAAAAAAATGTAAAATGAATTTGCCAGACAGAAAGGAAGTGCTCATTTTGGGCAACCAAGTCATCAAGCTATCAACTGCTGATCAAGAAAAACTAAAAACCATGTATCACAAGTATGCAGTCACCCCGCCTCCTTACGCGACTTTCAGTGCAAAAACCCCTGGATTTGTCGTCACGATTTATCAATCGGGTAAAGTGATGTTCCAAGGTAAAGATGCAGATTCCGAGGCAGTGAAATGGGGAACCCCTGCCAAGAAAAAACAAGCGTCTCCACCGAAGACGACATTACCTGAAGGCTTTTCGAATTGGTCTGTCGTCGGGAGCGATGAAGTCGGAAAAGGGGATTATTTCGGACCACTCGTCGTCGTGTCCGCTTTTGTATCACGCGACCAGATCGCACTCGTCAAAGAGCTCGGTGTCAAAGACTCAAAACAGCTATCTGATCCTGAAATCATCCGAATCGCTAGAGATTTACACGCAACCATTCCCTATCAAAAAGCGACACTACACAACCCGACGTATAATAAGATGCAACGCACGATGACCCAAGGCAAAATGACCGCCATCGCACATAACGCTGCACTTCATGCCTTGCTTGAAAAACTTGAACAGAAACCTGACGCCATCCTGATCGATCAGTTTGCTGAAAAGTCGGTCTACTATCAACATCTACGGGCAGAGCGAGATGTCGTCCGTGATGACGTCTACTTTTCAACAAAAGCGGAAGGACTACACGTCGCAGTCGCCGCTGCTTCCATCTTAGCCCGCGCCTTTTTCTTAAAAGAGATGGATAAACTAAGTAAACAAGCAGGATTGACCCTTCCGAAAGGGGCAGGGGCAAAAGTCGACCAAGTGGCCGCTCAAATCATCCGACGTCATGGACAAGATTATTTACAAAAGATTGCTAAAGTCCATTTTGCCAACACGAAAAAAGCAATAAACTTAAACGAACGTCGTCTGTAGAGGTTCGATTTCAAATATGATATACTCATTTTATGGTTAAATGAACTTAAAATTTTTGGAGGATAGCGTTCATGTTGCATTATAAAACCTACACGATCAGCGATGACCATCCTTGGGTCGTCTTCATTCACGGAGCCGGCGGAAGTTTGTCGCATTGGTATCGTCAACTTCGCCCATTCCGTAAGAAATATAATGTGTTGCTCGTCGATTTACGTGGACACGGCGGTTCATACGATGCCGAACAATCGCTCAAACAACCATTGAACGCCTATACGTTCGATGTCGTCGCAAAAGACGTCATCGAGGTCATGGACCACTTAGGTATCGAAAAAGGTCATATGGTCGGACTTTCTTTAGGTACGATTGTGATTCAAGCGATGTTTGAACATTATCCGGACCGGATCGCATCGGTCGTCCTTGGAGGCGCCATCGTCAAGTTCAACGTTCGTTCGACACTGCTCATTCGACTCGGTAGCCTCGTTCAAAATTTCGTTCCCTATATGTGGTTATACAAATTGTTCGCATGGATCTTATTGCCGAAAAAACGGCATAAAAAATCACGGATGATGTTTGTTCGTGACGCTGCGAATTTGTGTCAACGCGAATTTATTCGCTGGTTTAAGATGACTGAGAACATCAATCCATTATTAAATCAAATCACTTCGATTCAAACGAACGTTCCGATTTTATATATCATGGGCGATGAAGATTATATGTTCCTCGAAGCTGTGGAACGGACCGCAAAACACCAACCGACTGCCAATGTTGAAATCGTTGCAGACTCTGGTCACGTCGTGAATGTGGACCAACCCGAGCAATTCAATTCGTTGTCGATGAAATTCATCGATGATCAAATTCAAGCACGCTCTCTACAAATGAGCTGATTCAGGATGCCACCATACATTCTGAATTTTTTTAGTTTATTTTCAGAAAATATTGATTATTGCAAAAATAGGTGGTATTCTTTAGCAAATCCAACAAAGAGGAGATGCTTGAGATGTTCAAACCCGTACATATGAACAGCCTGCTGATTATTATTCGACTGAGGGACTGAAATCGTTTTGTTTTTGAAAAACGACTTTTCAGGCCCTTGTTCCCGTGGTAATCGGACAGGCGCCTGCACATGTAACTCGCGCCTATCCTAATTGGATAGGTTTTTTTATTGGCACATAGACAAAGAGGAGATGATGGAAGTGAAGCAGTATATGATGGATCGAATGGTAAAAATTTCAGCAGGGATGGCAAACGCCGTACTCGTCACGCTCGGTGTTGGTCTATTGATTGAGACGATCGGTAATTTGACCGGGATCGCGATGCTCGTCCAAATCGGGCAAGTTGCGAAATCTTTGTTGGCACCAGCACTAGGAGCCGGTGTTGCCTTTCAACTCGGAGGGAACACGCTCATCTTGTTTAGCGCCATGATCGCCGCTACAATTGGCGGTGCCGCTTTAAAAGCGACCGAAAGTGGGCTCGTCCTCGTCCCAGGTCAACCAATTAGTGCATTGATTGCAGCCGCAGCAGCAGTATGGCTCGGCAAACGAGTTCTCGGAAAAACAAAGTTCGACATGATGGTCGTACCCGTAACAGCCGTTCTCGGAGGTGGAATCGTCGGTGTTGCCGCAGCGACAGTCACGACTCCTCTCATCAACTCCATTAGTCAAGGCATCACAGCGTCCGTTGAAACGTCACCAATCGCGACATCTCTCGTCATCGCCCTTGTCTTCAGTGTCATGCTCATGTCACCTGCTTCATCGGCCGCACTCGCCATCGCTCTTCAATTAGACCCTGTCGCCAGTGCTGCCGCATTGATTGGTTGTTCTGCTCAGTTTGTCGGATTTACATTGATGGCGTATCGTCAAACCGATCCAGGTGGTTTGGTCGCTTCCTTCTTTGTCACGCCGAAAGTTCAGTTCCCGAACATCATCAAAAATCCGCGAATCGTCGTTCCACCATTCATTGCAGCGATGATCTCAGCACCGATTGCCACGTTAATGTTCTCACTACAAGTGCCGTATGAAATCGCCGGTCTCGGACTCAACTCTCTCATTGCCCCGCTTCAAATTTTAGCAGTACAAGGAATGGACGCGTTTCTCATCTTCACGATGACGGGTGTCGTTCTTCCCGCACTCATTACCTGGGCACTTTATCGTGTCACGAGCCTCGTCGGTTGGACGAATTTCGGTGACCTTGCCCTTGAAATTCAATGAAATAAGGAGCGCTGTCCAAATCGGACAACGCTCCTTATTTTTACGCTCGTACTTCAGCGCCGTGTGCTGCACGGACCGCTTCGACGATTGTTTCATATGCTGCTGTTACTTCTTCATCTTGTAACGTTCGTGACGGGTCTTGGAACTTGAGTGAGAAGGCAATCGACTTCTCTTCTGGTCCAACATTCTCCCCTGTATATACGTCAAACAAGACGAGGTCGATCAAGAGTGGACCTGCCGCTTCACGGATTGTTTGCTCCACTGTGCCAGCCGGAATCGAACGTGGCAAGACGAGTGCCAAATCTCGTGAAATCGATGGATAACGCGGCACGTCTTGATACAGAAGCGTCTCTTCCCCATTGAGTGCCAATAGGTCGAGTTCAAACACATACACTTCTTTCATCCCGTAGACTTCTTTTGACGTTCCTGGATGCACTTGTCCAACATAACCGATGACGTCACCGTTCATCAAAATGTTCGCCGTGCGACCTGGATGCATATCCGGCATCGATACCGCTTCATACGTGACATCAAGACGAAGTGTTTGAACCAACGTATCGACAATCCCTTTCGCGACAAAGTAGTCGACCGGAATCCGAGTGCCTTGTGAACGATGATCCATCCAAAGACCTGTGACAACTCCCGCCACTCGTTCTTTTTCACGTGGTAACGTATCACCTTGCTCCGTATAGACACGTCCCGTTTCGTAGAGTGCGACGTTTGATTGTTGACGCGCCGTGTTGTAACGTGCCGCCTCTAACAACCCAGGGATGAGTGATGTGCGAAGTACAGAACGCTCTTCACTCATTGGCATCGCTAGACGGACGAGTTGATTGGCTTGACCACCAAAACGTGTCGCATGTGCCTCACTCGTTAATGAATAGGTGATCGCTTGTGATAATCCGGCACCTTGTAACATGCGGCGTGTCTTTCTGCGCAACACGTTGATTGCTGGTAAATAGCCTTTCGACTGAGATGCAGGTAACGTCGACGGGAGGCTGTCATATCCGTATAGACGAGCAACTTCTTCCGTGATGTCAGCTGGCAGCTCTAAGTCCGGACGACGAGAAGGGATATGAACACTCAATACATCATCGCCTTCTGTAGCTAGACCGAGACGTTCTAGAATACGTTCAATCGTTTGACGATCAAGTGTCATTCCTAGACGTTTATTAATGTAATCGACCGAGACTTCGATTTGACGAGCGCGTGACGCTTTTTCACCAGAAACAGTCGCTTCCCGAATCTCGCCTCCACCGAGCTCCACAATCAATTGTGCGGCACGGTCGAGCGCAAGCATGACACGTTCCGGGTCCACACCTTTTTCAAAACGAGCGCTTGAGTCAGAACGAAGACCGAGCGTACGGCTCGTCTTACGAACTGAAGCCGGATCAAAGTATGCTGATTCTAAGACGATATCTGTCGTAGAGGCGTCCACTTCTGTGTTCGCACCACCCATGACACCTGCGATCGCGACCGGTGTCTGACCATCTGTGATGACCATCATTGAAGCGTCGAGCGTACGTGTCACGTCATCTAGCGTAACCATTTCTTCTCCGTTCTCAGCCTGGCGGACCACAATCGATTGACCGAGTTTTTTCGCATCGAATGCGTGGAGCGGTTGACCGATCTCAAGCATCACGTAGTTCGTCACATCAACAATGTTGTTGATTGGACGAACGCCCTCTGCGATCAAGATGTTTTTAAGCCATTGTGGAGATTCTGCGATTGTGACTCCTCGTACTTCACGCGCCGCATAGTATGGGCAGTTCGGTGTAGCGAGTTCAATCGACACTTCAGACGTAGAAGATGATGTGACCTCTGCTTTTGGCAACGTGTACGGACGCTCTAGAATTGCCGCCACTTCATGAATGATTCCATAAAGACTCAAACAGTCCGAACGGTTCGGCGTCAGGCCAAGCTCGATGACCTCATCGTTCAAGTCGAGTAAGTCGAGTACGTCCGCTCCAACTTGGACATCTTCACGGAATGTGTGAATTCCGTCTTGCTCATCTTCTCGAATTTGCTTCTTCTCGAATCCGAGTTCCTCGAGCGAACAGATCATTCCTTGAGATTCGACACCGCGAAGTTTTGCTTTTTTAATTTTTATTCCTGGTAAACGTGCGCCAACTTTCGCCACGATGACGTGTTGACCTTCGCGTACGTTCGGTGCGCCACAGACGATTTGAACGGGATCACATTCGCCGATGTCTACTTTTGTCACGTTCAATTTATCCGCCTCTGGATGCTTCTCACATGAAAGGACACGACCGACGACAATCCCAGAAAGTCCTTCTGCACGGTTTGTGACACTTTCCACTTCAATCCCGTTTTTTGTGATCAAGTCGCCAAGTGCTTCTCCGCTCAAATCTGACACATCAATATATTGATTCAACCATTTTTTTGATAGTAACATCTGTCTTCCTCCTTAGAATTGCTCGATGAAGCGTAAGTCGTTTGTGTAGAAGTGGCGGATGTCATCGACACCGTGTTTGAGCATCGCCATACGCTCAACACCGATTCCGAATGCGAATCCTGACACTTTTGACGAGTCATAGCCTGCCATCTCTAACACATGTGGATGTACCATCCCGCCTCCGAGAATTTCAATCCAGCCGGTTCCCTTACAGACGTTACAACCTTTTCCTCCACACTTGAAGCATGAAATATCAACTTCAACGGATGGCTCCGTGAATGGGAAGAAGCTTGGGCGAAGACGAATTTCACGTGCCTCACCGAACAATTGCTTCACGAACACTTCAAGTGTCCCTTTTAAGTCTGCCATCGAAATCGACTCATCGACGACTAACCCTTCGATTTGCATGAATTGATGCGAGTGCGTCGCGTCATCTTCATCACGACGATATACTTTTCCTGGGCAAATGATGCGAATCGGTTTCCCGTTCGCCTCTAGCATCGTCCGTGCTTGTACCGGTGACGTATGTGTACGGAGCAACGTCTCCTCGGTAATATAGAACGAGTCTTGCATATCACGTGCTGGATGATCTTTTGGCAAGTTGAGCATCTCAAAGTTGTACAAGTCCGTTTCGACTTCAGGACCTTCTGCAATCGTGTATCCAAGTCCGACGAATAAATCTTCCATCTCGTCGATGATCTGTTGCAAGAGATGACTATGCCCTGGGGTTGATGTACGTCCCGGGAGCGTCACGTCAAGCGTTTCCGCTTTTAACTTCTCTTCTAGCTCGATTGCTTTCACTTCTTCGATTCGAGCATCGAGCGTCGTTTGAATCGACGTACGGACCGTATTCGCCAATTCACCAATGACTGGACGTTCCTCTGCGGATAACTTACCCATCCCACGAAGTACCTCGGTCATCGGACCTTTTTTCCCTAAATATTTGATGCGGACGTCATTTAATGATTTTTGTGTGGATGCCTGTTTGATTTCTTCAAGTGCTTCCATTTGTAACTGTTCTAATTGCTCTTTCATGTGTTCACTTCCTCCTCTACATAAAAAAGTCCCTTCAGTCGTTGACTGAAGGGACGAATCATCGCGGTACCACCCTACTTGGCCAATAGTTGGCCCACTTGAGAGCATCGTTATCGAGATGCCAAACCGGTGTTGTCTCCAACACGACTCCAGAGTGAATTCAGCGACGATTCCGGCTTAGGCTCTCAGTCACGGCCCATGCTCCCTGAACGGAATCGGTCATTCGCTTACTATGTTCTTTCAACGTCATATCATATTCATCGATGTGTTTAACCTATCACGTTTTTCACGTGCTGACAAGATTATTGTAAAGCGATCCGATACATTAAAATACCGGCAGCGACCGCCGCATTGAGCGATTCTGCCTCACCGAGTACTGGAATATGGACACGGGTGTCGCACAGTGCCAACACATCGGCATGTACACCTTGTGCTTCATTTCCGATGACCAAAGCTACTTTGTCTTCAAATGCCACCTGCTCATACGATGTCGCTTTCGAAAGGGCTGTTCCATACACATGGAAACCATCTTCTTTCAGTTCAGGTAGTTTTTCAAGCAAGTCAACCGAAGTCACGTTCACGTGAAACAAGGAACCTTGAGTCGCACGAACGACTTTGGCATTGAACGGATCGACCGTCCCTTTCCCGAGGAGCACCGTATCAAATCCGGCTGCATCTGCCGTCCGAATCATCGTACCTAGGTTACCTGGGTCCTGTACCCGGTCTAACACGAGAACTTTCTTCATCTTACGCTCTACCGGTGTCATCTTCACGACAGCAAACACACCTTGTGTCTTTTCTGTCTCAGATAACAGGTCAGCGACATGATCAGATAACTCGAGCACCGGCATGTCCTCGATGCGCCACGTCTTTTTCGGTACGTACGACTCTGCCATGATGAGTTGTACGAGACGACCTGCTCGGATTGCCTCATCCACCAAATGCTCTCCCTCTACAAGGAATTGCCCGGTTTCTTGGCGTCCTTTTTTCGTCATCAATCGTTTTAATCGTTTAATCGTCTCGCTCTTCGTAGACGTTATCTTCGTCATATTATCCCTCTTTCAACCATTGGACCGTCTCGTGGTCTAAGCGTTTCGTTAATGCGACAACGAGTTCAATCGCTGCTTCGTAGTCGTCTTTATGGATGATTGACACGTTCGTGTGTAAGTAACGAACAGGTACTGTCAACGCGATCGCCGGCATTCCAATCCCAGACAAATGGAATCGTCCTGCGTCTGTTCCGCCACCTGGTGTCAAATCAAGCTGATATTTGATGTCGTTTTCTTTTGCTACCTCAACAATGAGGTCGACGAGACGTGGATTCGTCACGGTTGTTGCATCAAAGAAGATGACTTGAACGCCATCACCAAGTTTTGACAACCCTTCTGCCGGTGTCATTCCTGGCGTATCACTTGGAATTCCTGTATCGACAGCAATCGCCACATCCGGTTGAACCAAGTTAGCCGCTGTAACCGCTCCACGCAATCCAACTTCTTCTTGTACCGTCGCACCTGTATAGATGACACCTGGGAATGCTTCTTCCTTCAGGCGTTTTGCAGCTTCAATGGCAATGGCACAACCGATTCGGTTATCCCAAGCTTTCGCCATCAAGAAGTTCTCATTTTTCATGACCGTGAATTCACAATGCGGGACGACCGTATCACCCGGACGAATTCCCCATTCGGCGACTTCGTCTTTTGATGTCGCACCGATATCTAAAAACATGTCTTTGATTTCAACCGGTTTTTTACGTGCTTCAAGGGGAAGGACATGTGGTGGTTTCGCACCAATCACTCCCGGGATCTTTTCACCTGAACGTGTCACTACATCCATCCGTTGTGCTAATAAGACTTGGTTCCACCATCCACCAAGCGCTTGGAAACGTAGAAACCCACCTTCTTCCACACGCGTGACCATAAAGCCGACTTCATCCATGTGGCCTGCAATCATGACTCGAGGTCCTTCTGCGTTTCCAGTCACTCGACCAAATAAACTTCCGAGACCGTCTTGTTCAAATGATTCGACATGTGGTTCAAGGTATTCACGCATTAACTGACGGACTTCCCCTTCATTTCCCGGGACGCCAGTTGCGTCTGTCAGACGTTTTAACATATGTAACGATTCATTCATACCAATCCGCTCCTTTTCCTTAATAGCCTAATTGTTGTCGCTCATGGTTCACTTCATTTTTGTTCATATACGCCATGAAAATGAGTTGTTCATTGAACCCAAGCGTATAGCCAAGTTCAAGATACGCTGCCATCAGCGTCTCGTACATCGCTTCTGTTTTCGAAAGACCAAAGTTCGTCACTTTTCGATAAATATCTAAAAAAGCATCAGTCGCATCAAGATATGAGCTCCCCGCAGGAAACGCGTCTCGTTCATACCCAAGTGCAAGGCCGAGTGACAGTAAGAAATGAATGCCGTCTACATATTCTTCTAAGATCACATCTTGAGGCGACGGTCCTTTCTTCGACCAAAACTTAAAGCTACGTGTTTCGTTAGCCAGTTCACCGAGTTCGACAAGCAGCGCCAGTAACCGTTCATCGAATTGATTGCCGGATAATCCATGTTGTTCTTTGATCCGCTCGTCTAATTCGCGCTGCCGATCAAACAATGTTGTCCAGTTCACCGGATGTTCCTCCTCTATCTCCACTTATAGCAGTACTAAAATCATTAAAGACCAGCCTACCGCTAAAATCAATACTTGTAATTGGAGCAGTTTTGGGGCATGAACGGTCTTTTTGCGCGTCAAATGGAGACCGAACAAGGCACCGATGGCTCCTCCTGCATAGGCGTATAGCACGTTGAAATCACCTTGGCCATGCGTATAACGTTTTGCCTGGATATAGGTATATACGTTCAAGACGATCAGCGCAAGGGCAACGATGGCGACAACTGATTGATTCATACGCTTTCCTCCTTCTCTTAATTCTAAGAAATTCTGAAGAAAAAAGAAAGCGCCGAGAGAGTGTCTCGGCGCTGTCGATTGAACGATTACGCGTTCAATTTTGATTTAGCTGTTTCAGCGAGTGACGCGAATGCCTGTGCATCTGTCACAGCAAGCTCAGCAAGCATCTTACGGTTGATGTCGATTCCTGCAAGCTTGAGGCCGTGCATCATACGACTGTATGAGAGACCGTTTGTACGTGCTGCCGCATTGATACGTGTGATCCAAAGACGACGGAAATCACGTTTCTTCTGACGACGGTCACGGTAAGCGTACATGAGTGACTTCATGACCTGTTGTTTTGCTACTTTAAATAGAATGTGTTTCGAACCAAAGTATCCTTTGGCAAGTTTAATTTGCTTTTTACGACGTTGACGAGTCGTATAACCGCCTTTTACGCGTGGCATATGGATTCCCTCCTAATTGTTTCTGTATTACTTCGCGATCATGTTGCGAATGCGTTTGAAGTCTCCAGCTGATACGATAGCGCCTTTACGGAGCTTACGTTTCGCTTTAGTCGATTTGTTTGCGAACAAGTGACTTGTGTAAGCGTGTGAACGCTTGAGTTTACCTGATGCTGTACGTTTGAAACGTTTTGAAGCACCGCGGTGCGATTTCATTTTCGGCATGAGTATTTCCTCCCCACTGAGAATCGATGATTAATCTTCTTTGTTCGGAGCCAGCACTAAGAACATGCTGCGTCCTTCCATCTTCGGCTTTTGTTCAACTGTTGCCAAATCGGCACATTCCGCTGCCATTTTGTCCAAAACACGTTTCCCGATTTCCGAGTGTGTGATGGCACGTCCGCGGAAACGAATCGAAGCCTTCACTTTGTTTCCTTTTTCAAGGAACTTGCGTGCGTTACGCAATTTTGTTTGGAAATCGTTGTCCTCGATTGTTGGACTGAGACGTACTTCTTTCATTTGGATAACTTTTTGGTTTTTACGCGCTTCTTTCTCCTTTTTCTGGAGTTCGAAACGGTACTTCCCATAATCCATAATTTTAGCGACCGGTGGATTCGCTTTGTCCGCGACTAAGACTAAGTCTAGTTCCGCTTCTTCAGCTAAACGTAACGCATCGTTACGCGATTTCACACCGAGTTGTGCGCCGTCTGCGCCAATGAGACGTACTTCACGGGCACGAATGTTTTCGTTGATAAAGAGCTCTTTGCTAATGGTTAGCACCTCCATCGTGCGATTGCACGAGATTTAGATTGACAAGACAACATGGCAATAAAAAAAGCGTCGGCAGTTTCCCACCCACACATCAGTTGAGGTCATAAAACGGCAAACGATGCCGATTGAACCAAGAACTTGATGGACCTGCCTGATGACTCTCAGACGAGGTGAAAAGCGGGTGCTTCTGCTTTGTTGTTTTTAATCACTATGTCATCTTAGCACTAGCAGGAAAAGATGTCAAGATATCGCGCATGAATAATTGGTAGCTCACACTTTTATGATGATACCAGTCATTCTCTCGTTTCGCAATACCTTTTCAAAGGGAATAATGAATTATCAAAGGAGGGATTTACATGAACTGGCGAAAAGACGTCTCGCGCGAACATGACTATCACGACCAGGTTCAGCAGATCGTCAGTAAAACGATGCAGGCGCATGGCTTAGAAGATGAAAAGTTGCAGGCAGTATTAACGGACTTATTAGAAGAGATGAATCGTATCACATTAAAGATTGTCGATGATCACGAGTCGGCTCAAAACTATATTCATAAACGATGGTACTAAATAGTGAGGAATTCTGTCTTTCTTATGTACCATGTAAAAACGTCCAGTTCCACATCAATGGAATTGGACGTTTATTCATGTTTACTGTGCGTAAACCATCTGTCCACCGAGGTGCCCGGCGTATGCAAGAAGTCCCGCTCCCACAAGTGCGATCACAAAACTAAGCGTGATCCATAGCTTCCCTTTCGCACGATATCCGATGGCAAGCAAGACAACAGTGATGCCAAACGCGATCAAGCTGTACAAGGCAAAATGTTCATGGTTTTCAATCATCGCCTCTGTGACCGAAGGAAGGTTTGCTTCCGCATACTCCTCGGCACTGTCACCCGATAGAAATGCCACTCCGCCTGATATTAATCCAGCAACGAGCGTGACGAGTGCAAACAGTCGAAAACTTGTCCATTTGAAGCTAATCAAAATCAAAAGCGTCCCAAACAGTAGAAGACCAATCGGAGCGTGCACGAGCAATGGATGTAGCGGAACACCACCGAGCATAACGATTCCTCCCTAAGATTAAGATGATGGATGAAAGTTATTTACCCCGTTTGATGATTTTTTTACCCAGTTTTCCTTCTTTTCACAATGATACACAATTAATTCGTGAGCGACTTGAAGAAGTTGCTAATTGCTTCAAACAATCTCGAGAAAAATCCTTGAACTTCCTCTTGCTCAAGAAAAGCCTGTACGTCCTGACCTGCATCTTTTAATCCATTACTGATTGCAGACCAATCCAGATTCGCTTGTTGCATGTTTTCAAATAGTGTCGTCAATTGGTCGAGTTGTCCTTCAGACAATTGAACGTTATTTTGATTCAACACCTGAATGACGATGTCACGAATCTCAATATTCGTCTCCGGCATTTGGTTCGCGATTTCCGCTTTGATCTCATTCATGAGACCGGCAACATCCTCTTGACCAACTGTCTTTCCGATTTCAGACGTCACTGCCAACTCTTCCTGTGCAAGTTCTTTTCGTTCATCCGACAGTTCAATCCCGGTTTCGGCCGCCGTTTGATCATACGCCTTCATGATCCCTGTCAAAGCGGACGTACCCGTCACGTTAATTGGCGACGTGATATAGATGTCCGCATCCGTCACACCTGCTGTGACCAATGCGTTCGCATACATATCTTTCGTGACCCACGTCACATTTTCAGTTTGAATATCAAGACCTGTCCCGTCCGTTAATTTAATTCGTGCGGACGAATACATGCCACCCCCACGTTGCGCCTGTGGGACAGAATCTCCTAAATATTTTTCTTCATCCGCTGCCGTCGTAATAATCGGTTCGATTCCCTCTGGCGCGTCCATACGTTCAAGTACCCATTTTTGTTGTTCTGAAGAGAGCGACTCCCCGAGCGTCACAATCGTGTCATTGACGATTGCCTCTGCCCCGACTTTCGGAAGTGCTCCTGTAAATGCGACTGCTCCAATAGTAAGTGCCAATACTGGCTTCATATAATTCATGAATTATCACTCCTTAATGTTTACGATACGTGCAGACGACGAATTACACATCCGTCTTTAGACCGAAAAAAACCACCTTTCTCGATGGAAAGGTGGCTCCTTGCTTAGCGTGAACGGTTCGCAATCTCTTCTGTGAGGGATGCGATGAATTCGTCAAGTGATGCTGATACTTGTTCTTGTTGACCGTAACGGCGAATGTTGACCGCGCGCTCATCACGTTCCTTGTCCCCAAGTACGAGCGTCATCGGAATCTTCTTCATTTGCGCTTCACGAATCTTATAGCCAAGTTTCTCGTCACGGAGGTCCGTTTCGACGCGGACACCACGCTTGACGAGTTCCGCTTTGACTTCAGCGACATACTCATCATGGACATGTGATACCGGAATCAATTTCACTTGTACCGGTGCGAGCCATGTTGGGAATGCGCCTTTGTATTCTTCAATCAAATACGCAACAAATCGTTCCATCGTCGAAACGACACCACGATGCAAGACGATTGGACGATGGTCTTTCCCGTCTGGTCCTGTGTACGTCAAATCGAAACGTTCTGGGAGTAAGAAGTCAAGTTGAACAGTCGAGAGCGTCTCTTCTTTCCCAAGCGCCGTGCGTACTTGCACGTCGAGTTTCGGTCCGTAGAATGCCGCTTCACCTTCTGCCTCGAAGTATGGAAGTTCGAGCTCGTCCATCGTTTCTTTCAACTGGCTCTGTGCCATCTCCCAAATCGCATCGTTATCGAAGTACTTCTCTTTATCGGCAGGATCGCGATATGAGAGACGGAAACGATAATCTTTAATGCCAAAGTCAGCATATACTTCTTGAATCAAGTGAACGATGTCTTTGAACTCTTGTTTCATCTGTTCAGGTGTCACGAACGTATGCCCGTCGTTCAAGACCATGTAGCGGACACGTTGAAGTCCTGTGAGCGCGCCAGACATCTCGTAGCGGTGCATCCCACCAAGCTCAGCGATCCGGAGTGGAAGCTCACGGTATGAGCGTGGCTCATGTTTGTAGATTGTCATATGGTGCGGACAGTTCATCGGACGAAGGACGAGTTCCTCATTGTCCATCTCCATTTTCGGGAACATGTCATCTTGATAGTGGTCCCAGTGTCCAGATGTCTTATACAAGTCGACCGACCCAAGCACCGGTGTATAGACGTGTTGATATCCGAGTTCGAGCTCTTTATCGACGATGTAGCGTTCGACCGTACGACGAATCGACGCACCTTTTGGCAACCACATCGGAAGTCCTTGACCAACTTCTTGTGACACAAAGAAGAGATCGAGTTCTTTTCCGAGTTTACGATGATCGCGTTCTTTCGCTTCTTCAAGAAGTCGCAAGTGCTCGGCGAGTTGTTCTTTCGTCGCCCACGCCGTTCCGTAAATACGCTGTAACATCTTGTTGTCTGAGTCGCCACGCCAGTATGCTCCAGCCACGCTCATCAATTTAAAGATTTTCAACTTCGAAGTCGATGGGACATGTGGTCCGCGGCAAAGGTCGAAGAATTCCCCTTGATGATAGATTGTAAGTGTCTGATCGGCAGGAATGTCTTCAATCAACTCGATTTTGAGTGGGTCTCCCAACTCTTTATAACGAGCGAGCGCTTCGTCAAGTGAAACGACTTCACGAGTGATTTCTAAGTTTTCGTCGACGATACGTTTCATCATCTTCTCAATTTCAGGAAGGTCTTCCTCGTTGATTCGGCGGTCCATTTCGATGTCGTAATAGAATCCGTTCTCGATTGTCGGTCCAATCCCGAGATAGATGTTATTCTCTTCTCCGTATAGACGCTTGATCGCTTGTGCCATTAAGTGCGCTGACGAGTGACGCATCAGGTCGAGACCGTCCTCTGAATCTGGCATGACGAGCTCGATTTTGCCGTCCTGTTCAATCGGACGACGGTAGTCGATGAGTTCTCCGTCTAGTTTTGCTGCGATTGCTTTTTTGCGAAGTCCCGGGCTGATTGAGCCTGCGACGTCTTCTGCCGTGACGCCGGCATCAAATTCTTTTACCGCGCCATCTGGAAATGTCAATTGAATCATGTACATCTGTCCCCTCTCAAAAAAATGAATATAAAAAAAGCCCATCCCTCAAAAAGGGACGAGCTTTGATTCTCGTGGTACCACCCTCGTTCCCAAGCATCACGCTTGGCTCGAACACACGATAACGAGTGTGAATCGCCGCACGATTGACCCGTACGGTGCTCTGAGGGAGTAAATGCATCGTCGTCGTTAGGAAGCTTTCACCGCCCTTCCCTCGCTAAAACTCGTCTCGATGATTCATATCCTCTTCTATGCATCACTTATATGGTTATTAGTATAGTCAACTCATCCGAGAAAAACAATCCTTTACCGACGTCGATTTTCACCCTTCAGTTCGATTTGTGTCGTCGTCGTTGAAATTCGTTGCATGAGACGCTGCGCTTTCATTTTATTTTGCGCGGACCCATCGATTGAAAAGTGAGTCTCGAGCTCTTCTCCGCTAAAGTTCGAACTATATAGCGTCGGCAATCGATGCATCATCCGATATTGGAGAATGATGCCGAACAGTTCGTCGCGCACCCACGGGCTGATCGCCTCAGCACCAATGTCATCAATCAACAAGACAGGCACATGTTGAAACGACGTCAAAAATGAATCAAACGATTCGGTGCGAATTTTGCGTTTTGCCTCCGATACGAATCCAGGGGCATGAACTAAAATCGTCTCGATATCCGCCACTTTTAATTCATTGGCAATGGCGGCGAGCAAATACGTTTTCCCGACACCGAAACTCCCGTGTAAATAGAGTCCGTTTACTTTTTGTTTGGACTTCATCCCCGTTACGAAACGCATCCCTTCCCGAAGTGCGATCTTGCGTGCATCGTCCGCCCAATCAAATGACTCAAAGCTCGCCTCACGGACCTCTTCAGGTAAAAACAGGCTCTTGAACTTTCGGTCCATCTCTTTTTGGCGTCTAGCTTGTCGGTGAGCGACCGTCTCTTCATAGCGAATAGCGATCTGCCCAAGATCGACATAGAGCACCGGTTGATGACCCGGGATGACGGCTTGTTCTTCGATGAACGTCTTCCCATCCATCTGCTCGGCATACTCACTCAGCTTCGTGAATCCAATTTCAATCGCTTTTTCTTCTAACTCAGGATGAGCGTTCAAAAAGGCGATCACTCCTGGATGATTGAGCGTTCGTCTGCGAATCGACTCATACGCTTCGCGGACTTCTTTTCGATTCATCAACTGCGATAACGACTGGTTGATTCGTTCCATCCCCTCACCCCTTCTCTTTCAATTCATTTAATAGTTTTACGAGCTCCGCGTCATCCGGAACGGAAGACTCCAATTCTTTCTTTCTCGCCTGATCATACGATCGCTGTTGTTTCGCTTCATCCTCGAGCCATTTCGGCATCTCGCCTTGTTGAGGTTTCCGACGCGAACCGACAGTCGTCCGCTGTACATTTTCACGTTTTTGTTGCTTCTTCTCAATGAGCGCATCTTGTGACGCTTCTTGCTCCAACGCTTCTTTCGCGTTCGTATAACCAGCCGTCTTCCAACTCGTGGCGATACGAAGGATGTAATTCTCGTTCAGACGAGTCTGTTTCTTCACTTCAATACAATAATAGAAGAGTGCGTTGATCACGCCCGGTGCGAGCCCGAGCGTATCGACGAGTTCGATAACCAACTGTTCATCACTCTTCGACAGCTGAGGCGTCTTCCGAAGTGTCGATACGTATTGATGGGGGTGGGCCGCTTCCATTACCGCTGGATCATGTAAGTCTCCCAACTTGGTCTCTTCGAGCTCCACCGTCTTCTCTTTTCGATGCCGTGTCTGCTTTTTCTTCAACTGTAATACCATCTGACGGCATCCGTCCCGCTTCTCCTGCTCACTGAGCGGAAGATAGGCTTCGTGAACGAAATATTCTTTCAACATCTCCGCCATCGTCTCTTCGTCGAGTTGAGAGACATAGGCCAGTTTTGTGATGGTTTCGTCTAATTTCTTTGTGAAAAACCCGACTGGGAAATTCGTCAGTTTCTTCACAATATCCATATCGAACGAATAGTTGATTTCAATCTTCGCGCGATCTGGTTTTTCGTAGTTCTTTTGCGTGAACGCTCGATGGTTGACACCTTTGACATCAAACACTTCATTAAAGTCTTTCGTCACCTCGACGATTCCCGCTGGCAAAGGGTCGATTGTGAAACGCCCCTGAAGTTGTTTAAATCGCACTTCCCCTACTTTATAGAAGAGAAAGCTCGATAACAGTCCATCGTTTAAAAACGTATGCGGTGCGAGCGGCACACGCAATTGATAGACGTATTGCGTCAACCGGGCATCTTTCGTTTTATACGTCCGTACCAATCCGATGGCTTCGAGGCGAAATAGATTATCCGTCAATTCATTGATGGAGTACTCCAACATCTCACACAAGGCACTATGAGACATATAGTTCGATTTCATTTTGCCTGGTTTCAATTCACTCCACAGCGTCTGATACAGCGCGAGCGCTTTGACACCGATGACAGGCTGATATAAGTGGTAAAGGGACTGATACGATTCGCGGTCAACAAGACCTGTACTCATAATGAGCAGTTCGTCCGTCCCAAAGATTGTACGTTCTTTCTCCATAGCTCTCTCCCCTGAAAAAGGGCGACCAGCAGGCCGCCCTTTAGTTGGTCGAATTTTCTTGCTTCATTAAATCTTCAAGTTCTTTAAAGAACACAGTGATATCTTTGAATTGGCGATAAACCGATGCAAAGCGGACGTATGCGACTTCATCGACACGTGCGAGTTCATTCATCACCAACTCACCCACTTGCTCACTCGGAATTTCCGACTGCGCGAGGGCGCGAAGTTGTTGTTCGACTTTTGTCACGACTCCTTCAAGCTGTTCAAGTGTGACCGGTCGCTTTTCACACGCACGAATGATTCCACGGAGCACTTTTTCGCGACTGAATTCTTCACGGTTTCCATCTTTCTTCACAATGATGAGGGGTGTCTGTTCCACCGTCTCAAACGTTGTGAACCGATACCCACATTTTTCACATTCACGACGACGTCGAATCGAATAATGGTCTTGCACCGGTCGGGAATCGAGCACTCTCGTTCCATTGTGATCACATTTCGGACAACGCATGCTCAAGCCTCCTTATCGTTCGACAGATTTATTTCCGATAGCACGAAGCGGGAATTGTTGTGTGAGCGCCTCGTAATAGTGAGTAACGATTTGTGCGAGGTCTGTCCCGAGTCGCTGTTCGCGGTTCAATGTAAAATCGACTGCTGTACGACCTCCGTCTACTTGCACGATCGTAATGAGTCCGTCCCATCCGTCACCAATGAACGAGAGTTCGCCACGGTTCGAGTCGATTCGACGGACCGTCTGACCATTTGACTGAATCTGACTTTCTAACCATTGTAAGATTGCATTCGGAGATGCCGCATAGTAACGTGTCCGAAGCGATTCATTTTTATGTGTATCTTTCGTTTCAATATGTGTTTGTAACTTATCTAACAGTCCCATAATCCACCTCAACGCCTGAGTTATATACGTTAAGCATATCAAAATTAAGGCAACAACAAAACAATTAAAAGGGCTGACCGTCAAACGGCCAGCCTCAAAAGGTTCTTCAGAATTATTTAGTTAGTGCAACTTGTGCTTCCGGAACACGAATTGGTCCCATTCCACGCTCAAGTTTCACATCTTCACGTACTTTTGCATCCAATCCTTCGGCGATGTATTGCGATGCCGTAGCTGGATCGATTCGATCTCCACATGTGAACACGTCAACCGACGCGTAGCCATGCTCTGGGAAACTGTGAATCGTTAAGTGTGATTCTGAAATGATGACGACTCCACTCACACCGTGTGGCGCGAATTTGTGGAAAGCAACTTCGCGGACTTCAGCGCCCGAACGAAGAGCTGCATCGACGAACAAACGCTCGATGTAGTCGATATCATTTAATTTGTCGGGATTGCACTCCCAAAGTTCTGTAATAATGTGACGTCCCATAGTATCCATATTAGTGGATCCCCCTTTACATCAATGGTCTCAAAGTAGTTGATGATCACTCACTTTGTGCCTGAATCGCCCACAACCACGGGGGCAAGTTAGTCCTAAGAGGTCCTAACCCTTTAAGTTGCGTTTGTCAGACCAATTGAAGTTCACGAAACTGAGTGTAACGTGTTTGGGACGTCGTTACAAGACATTTGTTTAAAAAAATCAAAAATAATTTTTAGACCGTAATATTTTTTAGGCGTGTGTTTCTTGTTGCCCGATTTGAAGGTAACTCGCCACCATGTCTAACAAGTCGACGACACGGCACGAATAACCCCATTCATTGTCGTACCATGCGAGTACTTTTACATGATTTCCGCCAAGTACCATCGTCGAATCCATATCGATAATCGACGAACGGTCGTCTCCATTGAAGTCAATCGATACGAGCGGTTCATGAGAGACACCTAACACGCCCGTCATCTCTCCAAACGACGCACGTTCAAACGCTTCATTCACTTCATCAACCGTTACGTCACGATGAAGTTCAACAACTAAGTCGACGAGTGATACGTTCGGTGTCGGGACGCGGAGTGCCATTCCGTTTAATTTCCCTTGAAGCTCTGGCATGACAAGCCCGATCGCTTTAGCCGCTCCTGTCGAGGTCGGGATGATTGAACTGCCACAAGCACGCGCCCGGCGTAAGTCCTTATGCGGGTTATCAATGTTATTTTGGTCGTTCGTGTACGCATGAACAGTTGTCACTAAACCAGTTTCAATACCGAATGTCGAGTGTAACACCTTCACGACCGGTCCAAGACAGTTTGTCGTACACGATGCATTTGAAATGATGTGGTCTTCTTCCGGGCGATAGTCTCGATCGTTGACCCCCATCACAATCGTACGTAAATCTCCTTTCCCTGGCGCAGTCAAAATTACTTTTTTTGCGCCTGCATCTAAATGAAGTTTCGCCCCGATATCCGAGTTAAACTTCCCTGTCGCCTCGACCACGATGTCGATGCCAAGGTCTGCCCACGGTAAACGTGATGGATCACGTTCTGAAATGAGTTCGATTCGCTTTCCATCGACTTCAAGCGCATCCCCTTGCGCTCGAACCGTCAATCCGAATGGACCGTGAATGGAATCGTGTTTGATGAGATGTGCGAGCGTTTCCGCTGGATAACTCGCATTGATTGCTACGACTTCATGACGTCCCTCAAGCATCAATTTCCGGAATACCATTCTCCCGATTCGACCGAATCCGTTAATCGCAACTTTTGTCCCCATGCTAAATCCCCCTTTTTCTACATTACGGTTTCATTATAACGGATAGCTGTAAGCGTTTTCACTATGAATCGTCACATTTTTTTCGTTTTTCTTTGTTTATTTTTTGAAAATGAGGGAAATTTCTTGTCGTGAAGCACAACAGAAAGGAGGCGTCACCATGTTTGATTGGGGAGATATCGATAAGTTCTTCATTTCATTCTTTATCATTTTACCGATTGTGACGTTGATTCATGAGTTCGGACACTTCTTTTTCGCAAAGTTGTTTGGGGGCTCGCTCGACATGCAAATCGGGACAGGAAAAAAACTATTTAAAGTAGGACGTCTTCAAGTGAACCGCGTCTATTTTTATGATGCGTGGTGCCAGTTTACAGATTTAAAATGGAGCAATAAGGTCACCCGCTCGCTTGTATATGGCGGCGGAGCCATTTTCAATCTAGCGAGTATCTTAATTGTCAATGCGTTTATTTTAAGACGAGAGATTGAACCGACGTTGTATACGTATCAGTTCGCTTATTTCTCGTTTTACTATATTTTCTTTTCACTGTACCCCATCTATTATTCGAACGGTCATCCAAGTGATGGACGTGCCATTTATGACACATGGAAGAAGGGTTCACCCGACTCCGATCCATTGAACTAAAAAAGAAGGCGATTATTCGCCTTCTTTCAGACTGTAGACAAAATATAGGTCTACGGTCTTTTTTTATGCCCAAGCCGGGCACGGCTCGCTTTCCTAGGGGCAAGCAGGGA
>NZ_JACSKM010000012.1:0-76084 GCF_018617615.1 Exiguobacterium sp. s189
AGAAACTGAAGCAAGGCACACCGTAGAGAGGAGGCCGAACCCATGGCCGAGAGTGCGAGAGAGAAGCGAATCCAGAACGAATTGCGTGTAGTCGCGAGGATCATCGAGACGCAACGTGTCCGCCTCGAACGGGGCGACGTGCTCAATATCCAGACGACGGATGGCTTTCTGACCGTCTATCAGGACGACACCTCAGACACCCCGAAAACTGTTACACTAATAGATAAGTTCGACTTCCGCGTCAACCTGAAGATCGCGGATCTACTGAAGGGGAAAATCGTCTGACGGAGGGGTAAACGTTATGAGGAAACTACTTGCGGGTACTTTAGGAATCAGCTTGTTTTTACTTGGAGCTTGCTCAAATTCCAATGAGTCTTTAGTTCAACGTGATATTGAACACATTGAGAAGGTCATGACAGCCGAAGAGGATGATTATTTGCTGATTGTAAAAGAAGAAGATGGTGAATTCGAAGAGTTTGTTGAATTCGTAAAAGAGGTAGCGAACGAAGAGAACCAACAAGTCACACTCTATAATACGTTTCAGCCAGATGGCGAGGAACTTGTCGATCGTGGTAACTTTGAATATACTGACGAACTAAAAGGTGCCGTTCTATACTCCATTCAAGATGGAAGCGTCACAGATGAAATCAATGTTGGAATGTTGACGGCGAACAATTACGAACAACAGTTAGCGGACTTCTTTACTAGGACTCAGTAGATTGGGGGTCTTTCAATGGCTGATTCCGATTTAATCACCAAATTACAGGAATACGAAGACGTACTCCAAATAAGTAGTATGGTCAATGACGCACTGCGCTCAATGGGATGGATTCTTGTCAGAGGACTATCAGTCTTGATTGACGGCCTTGAATCAATTACGGATCAAATCCTATTAACCAATACATTCTTCAATAATGAACAAGTGGTTGAATTCGTTCTTACGATTCAACCTTTTTTGTATGTTCTTTTAGCAGGAAGTTTCTTGTTCACTGGGTACTTGTTGATTTTTCAAAAGAAATTTGAACGTGAGAGTTTTTTGATCAACCTGTTCATCACACTATTGATCTTAGGTTTACTTTCACCAACTATGAGCCAAATTCAGGAGTTCTCTGATGAGGCAATCGCAGAAATCGGAACAGACTCGCTTTACGACGGGGAAGCCTCATTATCTGAGAGTATCTTAAAGCGGAATGTACATGATTTGATTGAGCACGATTCGAAGAATTTTGATGCTAATACAGGCGAATCATTAAATGCCATTCCGACTGAGTTGATTGATAATATCCGAATTAATGAGATTTTCGACAAGAACAACTATGACTTATCGGCAACCGGAAACAAATTGGCCGAGTCCTATATTCTATGGAACGGAAAAGAGACAAGTCTCGGTAAACTCGACCAAGGTGGCGTCGAATGGAACAACCAGTATTACTACCGCTATCAGCCGAACTGGTTGACCATCTTCGTGACACTCGGAATCATGGGCTTCACGCTGTTCTCGATTGCCTACAAACTGGCTCGTCTCTCGTTCGAGCTTGCCTTCAACTATGTCCTAGCGATCCTCGTTGCACCGTCCGATCTGCACAGTGGCCAAAAGACGAAGAAGGTCATCCAGAGCATTTTGAACACGTTCCTCGTGATCATTCTGATCTTCGTCTCCATCAAGCTGTACACGATCGGGACCGCCTATCTCGCGGAGACGTTGGACGGGTTCGCCTATCTGATCGCCCTCATCGCCTTCTCGGTCGCATTGATCGACGGGCCGAACATGGTAGAGCGGCTGTTCGGGATCGATGCCGGTCTCAAACGGGGCTGGGGTGTCGCCCTCGGCGCCTATGCTGCCGGTAAAGGCGCGACCTCGGCCGGTGCCCATGCGGTATCGAAGGTCGCGCGGGCCACACAAGGCGCACCAAAGATGCCCTCGCTCCATGAGGCCGCGACGACGCGGATGGATTCAAACGCCATACCGCAGAACGGTTCACCGCTTAGTGCAACAGGCCAATCTTCACAGCGGATGGACACCGAGAGACAAAACGATCCAGATGGTGTTGCTCAGACGAATCAAACCGCAAGTCGTACTCAACATGACCAAGATAAACCGACAAATCCGAAGGACGTTGCGCAACCAATCAGTGGTCAAGAATCAGAACCGGAAGCGCACAGTTCTCCACATGTCAAAGAAACGTTGGGTCGCACGTCTCCCGAATCAATCCATGCGACGAACCCTGAATCAAATGCCGAACGTGGGTCCGACCATCAAACAATATTATCGGAGACGCAAAGACCGGAATCGATTCACGATCAGTCGAGCTCTGGGCATTCTCCAATCCCGGCTTCGTCGACTCTTGAACCGGTCACTGGATCTATCGATACCACATCCGGATCAAGCAATCGTCACAATGAATCTCTAGCCCGAAACGACGGGACGTCACCGACAACTCATGAGGCAACACATTTAAACGATTCATCCTCGTCTTCGGCATCTGCGACAGACTCGAGTGATACGACAACAGAGAAACGCCAAGGACGCGCCCGCCGGACCATCCATCAGGAGACCGCGCTCGACGTCGAGACCGAGGTCATCGAACAGGTGCGTGAGAATCAGACGCACCGTCATAGCCGGCACCAGGAAGAGTCGCGACGGATCTATCCGACCTCGCCACCGAAACCTGACAACATGAAGAAAAAGGAGTGATGACCCATGCGCAAATACCGGATCCCGAACGAGGTCACGACCGAACTGAAGATCAACAAGATGCTCTATCTGCACGACTTCCTGTTCCTCGTCGGGCTCATCGTGCTCCGGCTCGTGACGCTCCCGTTCATCCCGTCGGTGCTGCACATCCCGTTCACGGTCTTCCTCGTCGTCTTCGGTCTATTCATGGTGCTCAGACCGGCGACGAACCCGCAGAAGCGGATGGTCCATGCGCTCTACTACGCGCTCATCAAACGGAAAGACACCTATCTCGCGCTCGACGCGCACACGAAAGGACGTGAGTGAGATGGCGTTCATCGAAGACACGCTACAGGGACCGAGACCTACGGGCACCTGGCTCGACGAACAGGACGTGGTCGAGAAACGGAAGGTCAAAGACAAGGTCGTCGTCAAACCGACGGTCGCCCAACTGATGCCGGTCGTCGACATCACCGGTACCGAGTCGTTCGAGATGCGCGACGGGACCTATCTCGACATGGTCCAGCTCACCTCGAAGGACATCTATTCACTGAACGAGGAGGAAAAAGACCATGACGTGTTCTCCCTCGCCTATCTCCTGCAGGCGTACACGCACCCGCTCAAGGTCGTGCCACTGAACACGCCACTCAGTCTCGAGCGGCAGAAGATCAGCATCGAGCGACAGATTCGACAAAATCAGACACCGGCCTACCTGCCCTTCTTGTTGAAGAAAAAGCAGGAGCTCGAATACCTCGAGGAGCATCGCACCAATCGCGATTATCTCCTCTTTTTTTATGCCGACGACGAGCGGACGCTACGCGAACGGAAGACACACCTCTATAAACTGCTCCGCCGCTCGAACCCGATGCGCGAGCTGACGCTCGACCAGAAAGTCCATGTGCTCTATCAACTGAACAACCCGAACACGAAACCGCAACTCGACGCCTGAAGAAAGGAGTGACGCGCATGTGGCAGCGCCTGCGTGACAAGTTATCCAAACAATCGGACCCGGAGACCGTCAAGATCGAGAAAGGTTACAATCCCGACGTCATCGCCAAGATCCAGCCACAGGGCGGCATTAAGTTCGACGCCAACTTCGTCCGGCTCGGGGACGGCTATCTGTCTTGCCTCCATGTCTACAAATATCAGTCGCTCGTCTATGACTACTGGCTCGAACCGATTCTGAACATGCCGGGCGTTCTGACGACGCTCGACATCGGGACGGCCGACAAGCGTGAAATCATCCAGACCATCAACAAGTCGATGGCCGAACAGAACACGCGCTTCGAGAACGCAAAGGACAACATCGACCGCATCGACGCCCGGGAGACATACAAGGAGCTGAACGAGCTCTATGAACAGATCACTCAGGGCGAGACGATGAAATATCTGCATCTGCGCCTCTATGTGAAGGCGAAGACGCTCGACGCGCTCGAGGTGAAGGTGCAGGAAGTGATGGAAGAGCTCGAGGCCCGGAACTTCCGCTCGACGATTTTTCTGAACGAACAGGAATGGGAATGGCAGAGCCTGTTCACGAGCTATGATCAACAACAAAAGCTCCCGAACCGGCGTCGTGGGAAAGAGATCCCGTCCCTCTCCATCGCCGGCGGCTATCCGTTCCACTTCACGTCGCTCCAGGACGCGACCGGCACGTATTACGGGACGACTGACACGAACGGTAGCGTCATCTTTGACCTGTTCCACAAAGACAAGCAACGCAAGTTCTACAACGCGCTCATGATCGGCAAGATGGGATCCGGGAAATCGACACTTCTCAAGAAGACGGTGCTCGACCAGGCGATCAAGGGAAACAAGATCCGCATCCTCGACGTCACGGGCGAGTTCTCCGACCTGGTGCGGCAGCTCGGCGGGAAAGAAATCGCGCTCGACGGGTCGGCCGGTCTCATCAATCCGCTCCATGTCTATAAGACCGTGACAAATAACGACGGCAGCGCCAACGAGGCGCTCTCGTTCATGCAGCACCTGTCAAAGATGGCCGTATTCTATCACTACACCAACCCGGCGGCGACACAGGAAGAGACGAACGAGTTCGAGATCCTGCTTCGTGATCTGTACGTCCGGCACGGACTCTGGGACGAACAGGGCGAACTGCCGATCACGACGCATCCGGCAAACCAGTATCCGACGTTCTCGGACTTCTTAAAACTCGTGCGTCTTGAGCTCTACACGGACGACACACGTACCTCGATCAAGGAGGCAATCAGCCCGAACCGGGTGCGGCGCCTCGAGAACATCGAGCTCGCCGTCACGAACCTCGTCCATAACTATGGCAACATCTTCGACGGCCACTCCTCCATCGACCGGTTCGACGAGGAGCTCATCGTCTCGTTCCCGCTCCGGAACCTGACGAGCCTACGCGACGAGGTGTTCCAGGCGCAGGTGTTCTCGCTGATGAACATGCTGTGGGACGGGATGATTGCCAACGGGTCGAGCCAACTGAAGGCGTATAACCAAGGCGTGCTCCGGACCGAGGAGGCATGCAAATATCTCATCGTCATCGACGAAGCGCACCACTTGATCAACACACGCGACATCGCCCAGCCGGCTATCCTGTATCTGCAACGCTGTATGCGTGAGGCGCGCAAATATTTCGGCGGCATCTTCTTCGTATCGCACTTGATCACCGACTTCGTGCCGGCCGGATCGAAGTCTGAGAACGCCGAGAACGTCAAGTCGCTCTTCCAGCTCACGCAATACAAGATCATCGGCGAACAGGACGCGGAAAGCATTCCAATCATCCAGACGGTGTTCGATGGCCAACTCTCGAATTCTGAGATGCGAATCATCCCCTCGCTCGAGACGGGCCGTGTCGTCCTCAGCATTTCCGGCGTGCAGAACCTCATCTTTGACGTCGATGTCGCACCCGAAGAACTCGTCTTGTTCGGTGGGGGTGCCTAATGTGGGCGGCCACGAAATGGACGGCCCGCTTCGCCGTCACAGCGAAATGGCAGCTCGCGACGCTCAAGTGGCGAATCCTCCTGCTCGGCATCGCGGTACTTGTCTTGTTCCTGGTCATCCTCGTCGTCGGCATCCTCGACACGCTCTCAGGTGTCCAGAACGAACAACCGACCGACGTCACGTTCGACACGGCCGGCGGTCTCCAAGTAAGCGACCAGGTGCTCCAATATCGGGGCCTGGTCGAATCGGAACTGTCGAAGCACGGACTGACCGAACAGACGAACCTCGTGCTCGCGCTTATGATGCAGGAGAGCGGCGGACGCGGGAACGACCCGATGCAGGCGAGCGAATCGAAGTGTGGACGAATCGGGTGCATCACCTCCCCCGAGGAGAGCATCGTCTACGGCGTCGAATATTTCGCCTCCGTCTTCGAACGGGCGAACCGGGACGTACAGCTCACATTACAGAGCTACAACTTCGGCGGCGGCTTCATCGATTATGTCCAGGAGAACGGCGGACGGTACTCGAAAGAGCTCGCCATCTCGTTCTCCCAAATGATGTACCAACGCGTGAAACACACCGGCATCTACCGCTGTCATCGTCCGAGCGCGGTTCAGCACGGTGCCTGTTATGGGGACATCGAATACGTCGACGCGGTGTTGAAATACCTCGCGCCGGTCGCCGTCGCCGACGGGGTCATCACGAAAGAACTGTTGTCGGGGTTATGTTCCCCGCTCGCCATCCCGCTCAACGTGACATCGCGTTTCGGGTGGCGTGTCGTCTTCGGACAACGGGACAACCACACCGGTATCGACTTCAGTTGCACCCCGTCCGACACGATCCACGCGGTCAAGAGCGGCACCGTCATCTATAGCGGGAACCGCGGGCCGTACGGAAATCTCGTCCAAGTCCGGCACGACAATTACATCACGGCGTACGCGCACCTGAGTCGTCTCGGCGTCCAAAGCGGGCAACAGATCGACGCTGGGCAAGCGCTCGGTTACTGCGGCACGACTGGCCGATCGAGCGGGAACCACTTGCATTTCGAGATCAAGACGAGCGAATGGTCCGGACACATCGACCCCGGCCCGGTCTTCGGTTTTTGAGTCATGCATGTATGGAAAGGAGGAGAAAGGATGAACTTCACCGCACGTCACCTCGCGTATCTGTTCGGGGTACTGTTTCTTATTTCACTCGCGGCGAACGCCTTTTTCTATCAACAAGCGACGGCTGTCACGAGTACTTCAGACGCGAGTGAGACGAAAAATGAGAGCGTCACTTCCCTTGAATCGGCAACCTCCGAGGATACGTCAGCGGACACCGAACAAGTCGTCGCTTCGAAGGAGACGGAACGAATGGAGGAGCTGACAACACGCGCGACGCGCTTCGTCGAGTACGCCTTCACCATCACGAAGGACAGTTATACGACCCAGAAGCGACAGGCGAAAGAGGTCATGTCGGATGATCTCGCGGCCACATTCTTCGACGCTGACGGCATTGATGTCGGCACGTTCGAGACGACCGTCCGCGACGTCGAGGTGTTCCCTTCTGTCTCCGGAGAAGATTGTCTCGTGCGATTCGAACAGGACCTGTTGATCACCGAGACGGGTTATGAAGAGACGACGCAAGAACTGTTGGCCTTGACGTTCGAGTCCATCAATGGACATCTGGTTGTCACCGAGATGGAAGACCTGACATCGGAAGGAGGGATCTAGATGCGGCGACAAACGCGACGACGTCTCACCCAGAACGTCTCCCGGTTCTACCTCGGGCTCGGCGTGTTCTTTGTCATCGGTTTCCTCTTCTTCGGCACCTCATCGTTTTTCTTTGCCGAAGAATCACTGGTCAATGAGACGCCGATTAACGAGCCAATCCGACTCTCAAACGGGGAGACCGTGACACTCCACGCGTCCAGTTACGATACGAAGACGAAGACAATGCGCATCCGACTCTCGCTCGATGACGCACCGGGCAACACAAACAATCATGTCTTCCGCTACGTCTATAAGGCACGTCCGGATTCCGAGAAGGAAGTTGATTTTCTCTACGACCGGAACGACCAATATGTTCTCGAGTTGAAGGACGTGCCGAGCGACTTCGACCAGCTCGCCGTCCGGATTTACGGATTGAATGAGTCACAATCAATATCAATCGACACACTCACATCCGAGGAACGGGAGAACGGTCTTTTGACGTCCCTCTATGCCGACCGTCGGACCATCGAACAGGCGAGCCACACATCATCTGACGAGACAACTTTCACGAAACTATTCGTCGAGGACGGGCTCGTAAAAACCGAGCGCCAGTTAGAAAAAGCGCAACAGGCGGTCGAGGCGCAGCGGCAACAGATCACACGGCTCGACCGTGACAAAAAGGAACTTGAGGACGAACTCCCCTATCTTTCGCTCGACGAACAGGTCGAACAGGAGAACGAAATCTTCGACCTCAGCCGGAAGCGCGACGAGCTCACACTCGAACTCGATAAACTCGAACAGTCGGTCCAAGCGCTCGAAGAAAAGCACGACAAACTGCGCGTGCGGCTCCGGGAACTGTCGATTTAAGTGGCACATTTCGTGCCAAATCGCTGGTTTTACTGGCACATTTCGTGCCATTTTTGGACTTTTGGTGATATCACGGAAACCCTAGGCTCTGCCTGGGCTATCACGGGAAGTGATAGCAGTTTCCCCTTATGCTCTTTGAACGAACTTTTAGGACCTCGGCAATATACAGCCTCCAGAAAGGTGGTCAGGCAAATGGATCTGTTACTCCGCGACATCGACCCCGTCACCGTGAAACAAATCGATGACTGGGCGAAGGAACACAACCGCTCCCGGCAACAATATTTGAAAGAACTGCTCGCCTCCTGGTGCGCGAACGGTATCCAATCGACGCAGTTCGAACGGCTTGAACGACAGCTTGAAGCGAACACACTCCACCTGAAACGTAGCGCGGATGAGCTCGCCGAAGTGACCCGATTGTTGAACGAGGTGATGCAGGATGCGTGAGACACCGGGCGTCGTCATCAAATCGAAGTTCAAGGTGCCGGGCACGAAAAAGAAGTCGCGTCGCTACACGACGTACCTCGACTACATCAATCGACCGGACGCCAAAGACAGCCGCGAACGGTTCGAGATGTATCATGACTACATGGAAGACGAGACGAAATCGAGCGGTCTGTTCACACGCGAGGACGACCGGTTGGACGACGAAAAGCGTCACGCCGTCCGCGACATCTTCAAGAACGCGCAAGAGAACGGGAGCATCCTCTGGCAGGACGTCATCTCGTTCGACAACGCCTGGCTACTAGAGACCGGTGTGCTCCACGACGACATCGTCGATGAGAAGCGGTTGGTCCAGGCGACACGGAACGCGGTCGATTCAATGCTCCAAAAAGAGAAGATGGTCCACGCCTACTGGACCGGTGCCGTCCATTACAACACCGACAACATCCATGTGCATGTCGCCATCGTCGAGACGAGCCATATGCGTGAGCGCGGAAAACGCAAACCAAAATCGATCGAGCTGATGAAGTCGAAGGTCATCCATTCCCTCGCTGACCGGACGAAAGAACAGGAGAAGCTGAACGCGTTCATAAGAGACGAACTGGTCGCCCATAAACGGAACCGGAAGATCCAAACGCTCCCGAACCGTGTCCTGCATCCCGAGCTCGTCCGTCAGTTCAAGGACATCTATGAACGCTTGCCGGAAGACAAACGACAGTGGCGCTACAACATGAACGGGATGCAACCGCTCCGTGAATCGCTCGACCGTCTGACTGACAGTTATATCGACATTCACTTCAAATCTGAGTTTCAAGCCTTCAACGAGCGGCTTGAACAGGAAGTGTCGTTCCATCGTCGCAGCTACGGCGACACGGAGAAGGCCGAGCGGTACCAGATGACAAAACGACAGAACCTCTACGCCCGGATGGGGAATGCCATCCTCTCCGAGATGCGAGACTTGTCAAAAGAACAAAAGACACTTGAAAAAAATGAAGCCCCTAAACATCCGGTCCGACGCGTATTCAATCAACAAAAGATTTTCAACGAATCACTCTACCGGATCGAGCGGCACATGAACGACGAGTTCGAACACTTGAAGAACCAACGCGCTTTCGAACAGCTGGAACGGGACATCGAATATGGAAAGTGAGGGAGGACGATGGAAGAGTTGAGACAGATCCGCCTCCGCTTGAAACCGGAGACGGTCGCGTATTTAGAAGAGTTCGCCGAGGACAAACGCTTCGGCCATCTCGGTCAGGTCATCGACCATATCATAGAAGAACATAACCAACTGGCCGACGAGAAGTGGGACATGCAGTTCCTTACCCGCTCGATCAGCGCACAGGTCTCTCATCATGTCGAGGAGTTGATGAACGAGCAGGTGTCGACGGAACTCGAGCGGATTCGCCTCGCCGCGAACCGTTCCGACCGCCACGGGCAGATCCTGACAGAGCTTCTGCAGGCGCTGATGCAGACCGAGGGCATCGAGGACATCATGACGACCGACCAATTCAAGCCGACGTTCCTCGCGACGGCGGAACGTGTCGTTCAGGAACGTATCGAGCAACAAAAACAGAAGAAGGACACACTAACTTTTGAGAGAGGATGAATCCTATGCGACCACTTGACCGTCCCTTCACGATGGGACAACTGTTGACGCTTCAACCCGATACCGTCACGGTCCTCATCTATGGAAAACGGTACGACATCCCGGTGTCCGTTTCCGAGCATCAACTTTTGACCGCCATCGCGCAAGACGAGATTATCTTGCTTCCCGTCAATTTCGAGCGGACACGGCTGTTACTCGACATCCCGGAAACGTCGCCACAACTCGAACGTGAACTGAACGAATTTGCGGGTAGTGATGAATCTGTCACCGACTTGTTGAAGGAAGGAGTCTGACACGATGGCCAACATCAAGACGAACGAAGAACGGAAAGCCGAGCTCGAAGCCTTGACCGAACAGATGGGACAACAGATCGACAGCTACTTCGAGAGCCCAGAGAAGATTCGAGAACATCTGCAGTTCCTCGGCAAGTTCCATCAATACTCGATGCGGAACGCGGTCTTGATCGAGTCACAGTTCCCTGGCGCGAGCGCGGTCGGTTCTTATTCGTTCTGGGAGAAGCAAGGCGCGCAGGTCCAAAAAGGTGAGCGTGGCATCAAAGTGTTCGTCCCGAACCCGGTGACGTACGCCTTACACAAAGATGAATGGGTACCGCTCAGCAAGGCGCCGAAGCCAGTCAAAGACGGCGTGAACCAAGGACGCATTCCGTCACGCAAGATGATGTACTTCAAAATCGGTCACGTCTTCGAATACACGCAGACCGACGCACGCGAGAAAGGAATCGAGGTCTCGGACATCTTCAAACGATATCATCGGGACGGCGGGCTCGAGAACGAACAAGACATCCGTGATGCCTTGAAGACGCTCGCGGATGCCCGGAATGTGACACTATTGGAGGAACCGCTCGACGAAATCGGGACGGCGAAGGGCTGTTACTATCCGGAGCTGCATGCGATTGCTTTGAACCCGCGGAACACATCGATCGAGGACATCAGCGTCCTGATTCACGAGCTCGCCCACGCGGAGCTGCACAACCAAGAGCGGAACCTCGAACGGGACAAACCGCTCACGGTACCCGAGAAGGAGTTCCAGGCCGAAATGGTCGCCTACGTCGTCTCGAATCAACTCGGGTTCCCGACGGACGACTTCTCGCTCTCTTACTTGGCCGGTTGGACGAAAGACAAGGAACTTTTAGACAAGGAACAATTGTTGCAGGAGGTCCATCAGACTTCCGCGACTTTCCTCGACCATATCGAATCACATTTAGAAAAGGTGCACACTTTAGAGCACGAGAAGGAACAGACTCCACTAGAATACTTCGAGCAACTGAATCAGCGTATGGGATGGAAAGACGCTGACCTCAGTCTCTATGAACGAGTGCATGCCGTACAAAGTGTGTTCCCAGAGGAGGTGGAGCCCTATTTGAACGCAAAAGCGACCCGCGAGACGAACCTGAAGATGGATCGTGTCGATGAGCCACTCATGTATATTCACGATAAAGGTTTCGGATTCCAGTCATTCGGTGTCGCAAACAATCACGATTTTAGTGAAGAAAAACTTGTCGCATACACTGTCGCACTACCCAATCAGTCATTGGTCAGCGGTCACTTTGATCCCGAGAGAACCGTACATCCCTTACACGATTTGGAAAAGGGCAATCGATTAGAGAAACCAATTCTAAAGTCCCTCGAAGAACGTTGGCATGATGTACTTCTAGACGAAGAAAAAAAATCTTTATCAAGAATAGCCATGTTAAACATTGAACGTCTAATTGAGTTTTAGACGTATGAGTTTCAAACCTCATACGTCTATTTAAGCTTTAAAAAATGGGGTTAATTACTTTAAAAGATTTCCTGTAAACACCCATCCTGTGCACTCTACTCCTTGACTATTCATGTAGACTATCAGAGACCAGTTTCTCTTTTTCACTAGAATCATAACCGGACGATTGAAGGGAATAGAATCGATTCTTCCACTTTCTTTAAAGTAAGAACGATACACTTGTGTTTCACGATTTGTTACACGTATCATGTCTAAATATTGTTCATGTTCCTCAAACTCACTGGATACTTCTTTTTTCAAATCTTTGATATTTTGTTTAGGATTTTCAGTAGAGTATTCAAATTGATTTAAAACGAAGTTTTTAGTAATTTCTAATGCTGCAGGCTCAATGAAAATTCTAAATATAAGATAAAAGAAGACCCACAGAAACGCTTGTTTTTTCTTAAAACCATCGAATAGTTCTGATAAGTTATTTATTTTTACATTTAAAATCGTCAGGATATTTTTTAGAACATCATTTAATTGACTTTCAGAATCTGAAGATTTTTCATTATCCAGTGTTGAATATTCATTTATAATCTTGTTCAAGTTTTGATCATCGATGTTTTGTAAACTATCTTCAGTAATAATTGTCTTAATCAGACTCGATATATCCACTTTTTGAAAGTCTAATATTCGGGCGTTTATCGTTTTCATGATACGTTGACTTTCAATGATGCTCGTGACCATTCTCGATGTATCGAGTTTGCTCAAGGCACGTTGCGTATTCACCATGGTCTCTATTATTCGGGCGTCTATCAATTTCATGGTACGTTGACTTTCAATGATGTTCGTGACCATTCTCGATGTATAGAGCTTACTCAAGACATGCTGAAGATCGTAAAAAGTTTGTCCGATTTGTCCAACTTGGTATATATTTTTTTGAGTCATTAGATTCTCTCCTTATCCCCACTCCATTTCAATTGCTGAAGCACCAAAATCTGTTTTTTATTTTTTATTCTTACAAGTAAACTTCATTCATTCTTTGTATATATGTTCCACCCATGCATTCAGGACTCTCATCCTTTTTAAAGATTCGTGCATGGATTATTCATAGAATGATTCACGTGATAAAAACATGAAACCTTCGCTCTCAATACATTGATCACATTTTAAATATCACTAAATTAAGTAAAAAAATACATAAAATAATTCATAAAAAATAAATTTGTTAATTGATGCTATTTTTTATATATAATAATCTAAGAGGTGATTGAATGAATAAGTTTGATAGAGAAAATATAGGGTTATGGTATTTACCATCAAACCCAGAAGAAAAGTTAACAGGTACATTAACCATTGAAGATAATAAAGAATGTGAGTTGAAAATGGCTCATAATTTTAATGGTTTATCTGGATTAGGAATAAATAAACTACCAATAATTCATGGCGTGTTGTCGAATGGAAGTAAAGTAACACTTGTAGATTCGTTTAAATCTAGCGAACAATGGGGATTTCCCGGGTTTCCTGTATCTGTTTGGAGGTCTAGTCTTGCTGTTATTGGCGGGCATTACGATAGTATTGATGAATTAGTTATTTCGGAAATTCAAACTGATTATACAGCATTAAATTTTTGGCTTAACAACAGGCCGTTTCAAATACACCCACTGTCAGAATCAAACGAGTTATCAATGCATTATAGAATGCCTGAAGTAATTAGAATTGAAGGTTCTAACTCAAATATAGAGTTCACATACAAAACTGATTTCTCTGGAGATCAATTTAGTGAATTCGCCGTTAAACAAACGGAATTTGTAAAATTTTCATTTAACAAGGGTGTTCTCTATAATGAAGCTCTAGATGTAGTAAATGATTTTTCCAATTTTTTAACTCTCTGCATTGGCGAATCAATAGATTCTAATAACTATTTCTCTAAGGATGCTGACGGGAATCCAATTACTCTATTATTTCAAAAACGCGAAGAAGAACATAATACAATCAAAGATCATGAGATAATTATTAAATTTTCTTACATTAAAGATTCATTTGAAGAGTGTCTTAAAGCATGGAATACAAAAAAAGAATTATTAGAGCCAATTATTTACTATTTCGTCGAAGCACATGAAAAAGCCTTTCACGTACCGACATCGTTTCTTAAAGTTGTACAGGCTTTAGAGGCATTCTCAAGAAGAATGCGAAATAATAAAATATGGACAGACGAAGAATTTCAAGAATTAATCACAAGAATAACTTCCGACTTACAAGAGGATGATCAAGCACTTGTTTCAGGTGCAATTTCAAACGAACCTCGACTAAGAAAAAGATTACAATCAATTTTTTCAGAAGTGAATAGTATCTTTGAAATTCCCTCAAATAAAAGAAGTTCTTATATTAACAAGATTGTTGATACCCGAAACTATTACACTCATTTTGATGAACGATTAAAAGACCGCACTCTTGATGTCGAGAAAATGTACTATGTATCACAGTACATGAAGTTTGTATTAAGAATCCTTTTGCTAAGGGAATTAGGAATAAATGAAGAATTAATTAAGCAGAGATTGATGCAAAACCATGAATTTCTAAATATTAAAGAAAATTTAGTACCTCCACAGCCTGTAGAAATTGTTTTAGATAATACAATGGAAAACTAACAATCTAAATTCTTTAATTTAAAAGAATACCATTATATGAAAAGACATTCTCTACCCTAAGAGAATGTCTTTTCATATTCACTTGTGTCTTCTCTTCACTTTATCGAGCCGAATCTTCTCAATCAAGGCTTGGATGATCTGTTCATCTCTCCCCGCAAAATCTTTGTTGAAGGGAATCCGCTCCCCTTCGAACATGAAGTAGTCAAGCAGGTATGGGACTCGCGGTGTCGCGTATCTGTGTAGTGCAAAATACAGCCGGCTTCAGCCAATCATGAGCTACCACTGACTATACCCGTATCTTCGGGGCCATGACAATGACAGGTTGGTGGGAGAATGACTTTCCCATGCTTGATAACATCATTTTGCTTCAAATATGGCAGAAGCGTCTCTCTGTCCATTGAAGAACAATTCCTCTCCCCTCCTACAGTCTACTTCGTTGTAACATTTTTTTGATTAACACTTGGTTATCTGTTCGGATTATAAAAATCGTAAAAAGGCTTGTATACATTTCGATATCGAAATGTATACAAGCCTTTTTATTTGATAACCAGCTTTTACACCCTTGTCCTATTGGTCTAATGGGATAGTTCGATCAAAGAATCAAAATTTCACGGTGTGATTAACAGTGTTACCGAATTGAAATCTTCGTGATTATTGCATTTAAAATGAGCCACTTGTGCATTCTTCTGAGCCACCGAGTGCGGACACTATTCCACTTATACTCTTGATGCCTTTTCTCCCCTATACTTGAGATGCATGCCGTCGGCATGACATTGAAGTATGGGGGTTTTGTTTTGATAGATGGTCGCAAGATACTGGAACTTCATTTTGATGGGATCAGTCAACGCACGATCAGTGCGAGCACGGGACATTCGAGGAACACGGTGAGCGATGTGATTCAACGCGCCACTGAACGTGGCATCGACAGCTTAGAAGATAGGATGACAAAAAAATGGCTGTATGAGTTCTTGTTCCCTGAGCGTGAACCGATAGAAAAGGGTTACCACCCTGTCGATTTTGAGATGATCCATAAGGAGCTACAGAAGAAGAACGTGACATTGAAGCTGCTTCACCATGAATACTGCAGCACGGCGAGAGACGCAGGTAGAATCCCGTATGCCTATCGCTCCTTCACAGAGAAGTATGGATCATGCGCAAAGAAGTACAAGCTGACCATGCCCATCCGTCGTAAGCCGGGCGAGGTCTTGGAGGTCGACTGGGCCGGAGCGACGCTGAAAATCATGGACAGTGCCGCCGGCGAGGAGATTGAGGCCTATGTCTTTGTCGCTGCGCTTCCGTACAGCCAATATTTTTACGCCGAGGCCTTCCTCGACATGAAGTCGCAATCGTGGCTGACTGCGCACGTACACGCCTTTGAATACTTCGGCGGCGTCACCGAGACGCTGGTCCCGGACAACCTCAAGACCGGAATCACGAAGCATCGTCGAGGCGACTCACAGGTGAATGAGGCTTACCGTGAGCTGGCGGACCATTATCGGACGGTCGTCGTGCCTAGCCGTATCCGCCAATTTACCAAACGGTGCCAAAGCCCCGACCAACCTTCATATTGCCTCCCTATGATTAATGTGCACACCTAATGGTGTGACATCGTTACATGGGAGGTTTTTTATGCTTCGGTATTTAGCTATTCTAAGACTCAGGGAGCAAGGGCTGAGCCTGAGAAGTATCGCGGCTAGCACTGGAAACTCGCGTCAGAAAGTGACGGAGGTGATTGACCGGGCGACAGACAAGGGCTTGATGGGACCTTTCGATGATGACATGACCGACAAGTGGATTGAAGAGTTCTTATTCCCTGAGAAGACGCTTGAATCTTCCGGTAGACATCCGATCGATTTTGACTATGTACACAAGGAATTGGCAAAGCCGAACGTCACCCTGTCGCTCCTGCATCACGAGTACGAGATGGAGTGCCGCACAAACAAGCGCATTCCTTACTCCTATCGGAGTTTCGTCCGACATTACAGCGCCTATGCGAACAAGCATAGGGCTACGCTCCGGATTCGTCGCAAACCAGGGGAAGTGATGGAAGTCGACTGGGCCGGTTCAACCACGTTCATCATCGATCGGGACACAGGAGAAAAAGTAAAAGTATACATATTCGTAGCGACATTGCCCTGTAGCCAATTGTCTTATGCCGAGGCGAGTCTCTCGATGGACTTGTCTGCATGGATTACGTGCCATAACCATGCCTACAGCTATTTCGGTGGGAGCACCCAGATTCTCATCCCTGACAATCTGAAGACCGGTGTCACGAGAAACACGTCACGTGAACTCATCCTCAACCCGACATACCGAGAGATGGCTGAACATTATGGGACGGTCGTCATGCCCGCGCGTGTGAGCGCACCTAAAGACAAGCCGAGTGTCGAGGGTTCCGTCGGTGTCATCTCCACTTGGATCATCGCCGCCTTGAGGAACTCCCACTGTTTCAGCCTAGAGGAGTTGAACCGCGAGGTCCATGAAAAACTAGAAGAGTTCAACCGTCGTCCGTTCACCCGGAAACCCGGCAGCCGTTTTTCCGCATTCGAGGAAGAGGAAAAGTTCGCGTTAGCACCACTGCCGAAGCATTCGTACAAACAATCGAGTTGGCGGGACGCGAAGGTCCGCCCGGACTACCACATATCCGTCGAGAGCATGTTTTATTCGGTGCCCTATGAATATATCAACTGTCAGGTCGCGGTGCGACTGACCGAGCAATTGGTCGAGGTGTATTTCAACGAGATGCGGATTACCTCCCACAAACTGCTGGTTGGACGCTTCGGACAATTATCGACCAACCGCGATCACATGCCCGACAACCATAAGCTCTACATCGACCAGACCCCGGAGAACGCAAAAGACTGGGCAGACGAGATCGGTCCGAACACATTAAAAGTGATCGATTTCCTTCTTGGCACTGCTCAGACCGAGCGATTGGCACTCCAATCTATCTTCACGCTGAAGAAACTGGAGCGACGTTATTCCAAGTATGAGATCGAGCGCGCCTGTAAGATGGTCGTCTCCATAACCAACAGACCGACGGTCAAGGGCATCCAGAGCATCCTGTCGAACAACAAGAAGAGCGACGCCGAGCAGGAGTTGAAACGCAAGACGGAAACTGCCAACAATCACTATAGCTTCATGCGTGGTGCGGCATACTATGGGGGAGCTGATAAAGATGAATGAACAGACGATTGCCAAACTGATTGAGATGAAGATGAACGGGATGGCCGAAGCCTATGGGGAACAGTCATCCAATCGCGATTTTCAACGCATGGACTTTGATGAACGACTGGCACTACTCGTCGATTTTGAGCATTCCAGACGAAAGAACGGCAAGCTGCACCGGCTGATTCAGGCTGCCTCGTTCATCAACTCGAATGCCTGCATCGAGGACATCGAGTACCATGCCGACCGTCGATTGAACAAAGAGCAAATCCTTAAGTTGGCAAGCGGAACTTACATCTTGGACGGCCACAATTTGATTCTGAAGGGACCGACAGGATCCGGGAAGACCTATCTCGCGACCGCCTTCGGGGTCTCGGCCTGTCGCCAGTCGTTCAAAGTGAGATACATTCGTCTGCCTGAACTGTTGGACGAACTGACACTGGCGAAGCTCGCGGCCGATGGGAGCTACCGACGACTCCTCAAAAAGTATACAAAAGTCGACCTACTCATCCTCAATGAATGGCTATTGACCGACTTGACGACTGACGAGGCGACGATCCTCCTCGAGATTTCGGAGTCGCGCCATAAGACCCTCTCCACCATCTACTGTTCTCAGATCGACCCAAGCGGATGGCATCTTCGATTAGGAACCGAGACCATCGCAGAGGCAATCCTTGATCGGATCATCCATGACTCTTATCAAATCATGATCGACGGTGAAATATCGATGAGGGAACGCCATGGGATATCAGCACGCTGACCGTCCGAGCCATCCAAGTGATGGCTCTTTTCTTCGCACTAGGTGGCTCAGTCGTCCGCAATCGATGGCTCACAATGCCACAATCCCTTGTCCAACGGACTTTGAGTCACATGATGGTCGACATATGTCACTGAGTGGTACCGAACATGGCATTTGATGGTAAATAAAATGTCAGAGGCGGTAAAAACTCGTGGCCGTAATCAACCAGGAGACGTTAAGAAAGTTGACCGAGATGAAAATGACCGGGATGGCAGAGCAATATGAACTACAGCATGAGATGAAGGAGTACGCTGAGTTGGACTTCGATGATCGTTTCAACCTGTTGGTCGACCAGGAATACTCAAGACGCCGGTCGAACAAGCTCGAACGGCTCATCAAGCAGGCGACCTTCTCCGACCCGTCCGCGTCGATCGAGCATATCGAATACCATCCGGACCGGAGGTTGGACAAAAAACTTATTTTGGAACTCGCTGTAATCAACACTGTTAAAATCCCTTATATCAACGTATTAAAAATCCCTCAAATTAACGGATAATGATTCTGACAACCTGAAAATGGAGTGTGAGACATGATCCGAAGTGAGGGATTTTTTATGATTCGTGAATTAAGAAGCAAAGGATGGACAATCAGAGCTATCTCTGACGAGACGGGATATGATCCTAAGACAATCCGAAAGTATTTGAAGATGGAAAATGCACCTATGAAAGTGAAGCGGAGAAAGAGGAAAGGAAAACTCGACCCCTACAAAGACTACATAAACGAACGTATCAAAGAAGGTACAACCAATTGCGAGGTTCTGTTCGATGAGATTCAAAAGCTAGGCTATGAGGGGAAAATGACGATTCTGAGAGAGTACGTGAGACCTTACAGACTTCAGCCTAAAAAGCAGGCTACCATCAGGTTTGAAACGCCGCCTGGACGACAGGGACAGATGGACTGGAGTGATGTCGGGACGTATGAAGTAGACGGTGAAATGCGTATGGTGTATGCCTTCTCCATCATCCTCGGATATTCAAGGATGCGATACATCGAGTTCACGACCGACATGACCCTGGAAACTCTGATGAAGTGTCATATGAATGCGTTCGCCTTCTTCAATGGCGTACCGCAACAGATTCTCTATGACAACATGAAAACTGCGGTCATCAGTCACAATCCAAACGGTATCAAGTTCAATCAGAAGTTCGAAGATTTCTTGGCCTATTATGGGATTACTCCGAAGGCGTGCAAGCCCAGACGGGCACAGACGAAAGGGAAGATTGAGCGCTCATTCGGCTATATGAAACAGAACTTTTTCAAACGACGTATCGGAAAGACATTGGAACAATTGAATCGTGACGTCCTCGAATGGCTACAAAACACGGCCAATAAAAAGAAAAACGATACGACAAAAGAGTCACCTGAGAAACGCTTCGAGGTTGAACAAGGTTTTCTAGCACCAGGACATTTGAAGCCGCATTATCCGGTCCATCGCTGGGAAACACGTCAAGTAAGCAAAGACTGTTTTGTGTCCTACCAAGGACGACAGTATTCAGTTCCGTTCCGGTTCGTCGGACAGCATGTACGAATTAGAATCACCCTCGACCATCATCTCGAGGTCTACGCTGATGGCGAACAAATCGCCCAACATCCGATTGCCTCCGGGAACTTGAAGTATCAATTAAATTTAGAGCATTACAAAGGGCTAGAAACGACTCAAAAAGGTTTGCCGACCCGTCGTCTCCAGCCCGATATTCCTGAAGTGGAACGTCGTTCCCTTCAAGTGTACGAACAGTTCGAAAGGAGCGATCACGAATGAACACGGACCTTCTCACTGAACGCTTAGAAAAAGTTGGATGGCAATTGTCGGCCAACCAGCTTGAAGGAATCCTTGAAGATGCCTCCAAGGATAATGTAGCATATTCGGACTTTCTAAACAGTATTCTGATGACGGAAATCGAACACCGTGAATCAACAGAGCTATCGAAACGAATAAAACGTGCCAGACTCCCCTATTTTAAGACGCTAGAAGACTTCGACTTTGCGTTTCAGCCGAGCATCAATGAAAAGCGCGTCAGGGAGGTGATGACCTGTCGGTTCATCGATAACGGCTTCAATGTATTATTATTGGGCCCGCCAGGGGTGGGAAAGACACACTTGGCAATTTCAATCGCTGCGGAAGCTGTCACGAAAGGTTATCGGACTTCGTTCATTACCGCGAACGATTTTGTCGAGGAGTGTCAAAAAGCCGAGAAATCTGGCTTTCTTCCTCGTATCATCAAAAGGTACTGTCGATCCGAGCTACTCATTCTAGATGAAATCGGTTATTTTCCGTTCGACCCCATCAGTGCGAATGCGCTGTTTCAAATCATCTCAAAGAGATATGAGAGAGGCTCGATCATCTTGACTTCAAACAAGTCATATATTGAATGGGGAAAAATATTTGGTGACGAGGTTTTGGCAACCGCAATTTTAGATCGCCTTCTTCATCATGCGACCACTTTTAACATTCGGGGAGATTCATATCGGATGAGGGAAAAGAAACGGGCCGGCATCCAGCCGACCCATGTCGATAGTTTCCAAGAGTAACGTGTAAAAAGGGGATTTTTAATCCGTTATTAAGAAGGAATTTTAAACCGCTGTTGACACTCGCCTCGGGCAACTACATCAAGAAGCATCATAACGTCATCCTGATGGGGGCGTCGGGTAACGGGAAGACGTGGCTGGCGAACGCATTGGCTGTTCAGGCCTGTCGCCAATTCCATAAGGTGAAGTATATCCGGTTGCCTGAACTATTGGACGAGCTCGCGGTGGCGAAATATGAGGCGGACGGCAGCTTCAGAAAGTTGATCCATAAGTATCGGACGATTGATCTCCTGATTCTTGACGAATGGCTCCTCACCGAGCTCCCGCAGGAGCATGTGATGCATCTGTTAGAAATCGTTGAGGCACGGCTGAAGCGTTCCTCGACCATCTTCTGTTCTCAGTTCGCACCCGAGGGGTGGCATTCGAAGCTGGGACAGGCCCAAATCGCGGACGCGATTCTAGACAGGATCGTACACGACTCCTATAAAATCCTGGTCGACGGCGAAACCTCAATGAGGGAACGCCATGGGTTAGGGATAAGCTAAAATTTTGGCCATCGATGAGTCGATGGCCCTTTTCTTCATAATTGACTGGCTCAGTACCGCATTTGGTGGCTCAGTTGTCCGCACTAGTGGCTCTCTGTCTCCGCAATACTCATCTTCGTGGGAAGGTAGGCTTTCACGTAAGAAAAGAACACTATCATTCATAGGATAGCTTCCTGACAGACAAGGTAAAAAAACACTAAAAAGTTATAAAATTAGTCTGATTAATTACTACTTCGTCTGGATGCTCTGTTAGCTCTTGCTGACATTCAAACGACTAATACTAGAAGCAAAGCGTATCACGTACAGCAGTTTGGATTGGAAAGAGGTCTCAGATTGGGCAGGGCAGTTAATATCACCACAGCTGCTTGAGTAATCTAGTAAGCGTAAGCGATAACAGTTACTGCCATAAGAACCATTCTTACTTAGAATGTGTGGTGCCACACAATTCCACATAAAGGAAGTCCTATTTGAACACAAAAGCGGCCCTCGAGACGAACCAACAGTTGGATCGATTCATGGGACCGCTCTTATGTATCCAGAAAAAAGGAGTTGAATGCTAGTCATTAGATGTCGCCAACAATAACAATTTCACGGAGAAGTCAATTACCGTCTCTACAATCCTGCCACTAAACCCGAGTTTGATCAACCGACACGTGAAAAGCACGACATGATTGAAATCACTCCTGGATAATCCTTATATGACCGTTGACATGGTCATATCCTTTTTCGAACTATTTGGTGAATACAAATTACAGCTGGCGCTCCATCTCGATGAAGGTATAAACGGAGTTGTTTGTCTCTTGAGAATACTCCTTCGTTTTTGAGAAACCTAGTCTACTATACACCTTTTGAGCTCTCACATTGAAATCTACCACACTCAGACGGATTATTGAGATATTATAATTTTTTTTAATAAATTCGATTATCAGACCAAGGAATTCCTCACCTAGACCTCTACCCGTATACTCTGGTTTAATTCCGATACCCATTTCAATCACATCTTCAGATGGATACAAGGCAAAAAAGCCAAAAAGTTCATCATTATTCAGCACCTGAAAATAATTGTCTGCCCTTAATTCAGGATTTGTAATTTCTTCATAGTCATCCGGATCCTCTGTCATATTATAAAAGGAGTATCGATCCGGATACTTCCAATTATCAGCAATTTCCTTAGCATTTTCATGGTTCAATTTTTCTATCATGAATTGCATGTTCATCCTCCTAGACTCATCACGCCAGAATAAAAATCTTTAATTAGAATCAACTTTTGAAATATGGTCTACTAATTCTTCAATGGTTTGGTTAGAGAAAATAGCTGTCGGTGAAATATTGATATTACTTTTCTTTAATCTTAGAGCAATTCTCAAACTAGAAATTGAATCTCCACCTAGATCAAAGAAATTATCACTCAACTTTAAATCATCTCTCTGTAAGATGTCTTTCCAAGCAGTCATGACAATATTTTCAATGCTATTTTCATCCTCACTTAAAATCTCCAAATTTAATTTATTCTCTAGCATTTTATCAATGTTCTCCTGAAACCTTTTTAGGAACGATTGGATTTTATATCGTTTCGTTTCATCGTTGAACATAAAGCCTATTTCAGTTTTGTCATTCAGCGAAACGATAAAGCTGCTATTAAAATTACTACCAGCTCTGTAATCGATATCAGAAACCCCCATGTTACTGAAAAGCTCATTGTTGATTGGGTAATCCTGAAAAACAAAGATATTTGAAAACATTTCACTGTTCTCTCTCAAGGTCCTCTTAGTAGATTTCAAGACCCTATTCAAGGAAACATCTCCATGCTTCACTAGATTTTTTAGGTATTCATGTACCTCATCGAGTAATTCATCAAAAGTCGAAAGCTTTCCGAAGTTCACTTTCATAGGTAAGGTATTCAGCAGACAACCTATAACGTTCAGCTCATCCAGTTCTAAATTTTGTCTACCTGAATTCGTGACCCCCACCACCGTCAACTCTTCCAGGTTCTCCTCATGAGTAATCTTAGCATAAAGGGATAGGAAGACCGCATTAGGTGAGACATTCTTTTGTTTCGCATATTTCAAAACCTTATCCGTGATATCGGTGCTCAGATATACACTTTCTGTTCTTGCCATATCAAGAATCTGATTCTCTGCCTTAGGCTTTTCAGGAATTTCCATAAGATAATCTTTCCAGAACTCTAGGCTTTTTTCGTTAGTTCGATTTTTAATAAGATATTCTCTAAATTGATCATTGACACCGGTATGGATATCTTCACCTTGAACGAGATTATCATAGTGACTAAAAATTCGGTTCAATAAGAACGAACTGCTCCACCCGTCTAGTAGCATATGATGGTAACTGATGACTAGATTAGTAGCTGCTCGTTCTTTAATAATATAAAACCTGATTAAATATGAGCTTGGGAACGTGAAAGAATCATTCAAATCTTTCTCAAGAATTTCTTCTAGAGATAAAGAACCATCCTCATATACTTCAATAACCTTATCATCATCTACGACTGGTTTCTGCACCGGAACCTCGTTCTCATCAAAATAAACCTTGTTGTTCAGCACACGATATTCATTCAAAGTGGTCAAGATACTATTTACTAAAGTATCTTTATTAATTCTATTATCAATTTTAACCACCATTTGTTGATGGTATATACCTTTAGAATTACTGGTTAGAGTTTCCCACAGCATGCCTTGTTGAATGTCACTTAATGGGTACTCCTCAGCGTCTTCTATTTGGATGTTCTCAACAGTCCCTGAATCTTCCTTCTTCAATGTTTGAAGTGTATCAATAAGGTCAAAGATAATTGGAGTCTCGAATATCGCACTCGTTTTCATATCTAATCCCATTTTCTTAACTTCCACCGAGACTTTAATTGCCCTAATCGAATCTCCCCCAAGGCCGAAGAAGTTATCTGTCGGGCTTATGTGATTAACTTTTAAAATCTTCTTGAATATATCAATTATTTGGTTTCTTTTATCTTCATATTCATCACCAATTAGTGATTTACTGTCAAATTTCCCATTTGAAGTAATCTGATAATCGGTCAGAAAATTAATCTCTGAAGGGACCATATACTTAGGTAATCTTCTTCTGAGTTCTTTGATGATCATTGACTCATCAAAATCTTTTTCTTTACCTAATACTACAAACGCAGATAGATAATCTAATTGAGAATCATCCAGTTGCTTTACTAGTACCTTACACTGAATCGCTTTGGTTATATCGTATATTTCTTTTTCAATCTCTGATAACTCTATCCGATAGCCATGATATTTAATCTGGTTATCTTCTCGACCAATGAATAAATAATCACCCGACTCGAGTCTCTGTACAAAGTCACCTGTTTTGTAATATAGAACCCCTTCTATTCTAACAAAGCGCTTATTAGTCTCTAAAGGATTGTTCTTGTACCCTTCAGAAACCCCATCTCCTGTAATATACAACTCTCCCTTGTTCGCCTCTTTGACATTCTCATCGAAAATCTTAAACTCAAAATTAGATGTCGGTTTACCTATAGGGACAGCCTCAGTACTGACCTTGTCGTCGTACTCAAATATCGAACTTGAGATTGTAGCTTCTGTAGGTCCATATTCATTAAAAATTTTACATTCATCCGAGACGACATTTTTTATCCTTTTTGCAAGATTTGTCGTAAGTTGTTCCCCTCCTAAGACTATTGTACGTAAGGAGGTAAGATCTTTGTCAAAGGCCTCGATATAATCAATCATATGCATTATTTGAGAAGGTGTCAGATTGACAACGGTTATTCTGTTCTCAGAGATGAAGTTCAGAAAGTCCTCAGCATTCACAGCTGTTTTATCATCCATCACATATAATCTTCCCCCTGTTAATAGGGTTTCGAAAATTTCCCATATAGAGAAGTCAAAACTTAAATTATGGTATTGGATGTTTCGATCTTGATTCGAGAATTTGAAAAAGTCTTTATTCCATTCTATGAATGGGGAGATATTATAATTAGTAATAGTGATACCCTTCGGTTTTCCCGTCGAGCCAGATGTATACATCAAATAAAGCTTATCCGAAGGCTCGTATCGGAAATTCAATTCACCGACAGAAACATCTTTTTCCCATACATGATTAATATCAATAGTATTTAAAGATTTATCGAGCTCATCCTCGAAGTCAATTAGACCATCTGTAATGATCGAAGACATACCGCTGTTCTGACATATATAAATAACTCTGTCCCTAGGCAACTTTTTATCTAATGGAACGTATACACATTTTAATTTCAGTAAAGCCAAAAGAGATACTATACTCTGTGGACCTCTATCCATGTAAAGACCGACGTAAGAGGATTCTTGAATACCATATGAAAGGAGATTTTTACTCAACTTATCTACTTGATTAGCTAATTCTTCATAAGTATACTCTAACTCTTTATGGCTAATTGCAATATCATTTGCATATAACTTAGCTGCGGTTTCAAATTCTTGAATGAGGATTTTTTCATTACTATATTCAGTCTGCCGACCAAAAGATTCAACCGAAGATTCCGATTTTATTTTATTGTCCTGTGATAATTCATCGAGAGCATCCAGAAAATGGTTTTGTATAGAGCGAATGCTAGTCTCGTCAAACCTAGTATTATCGATTTCAAATGAGAATACTATTCCTTTCGAGGTAAATTCATAAAAGAAGGATAAATCAAACTTATTCGTATTCGGAAACAACCCCAATTTTTCTATGCCGTATTTAGAGAAGTTAATTTTAGATTTCACTTCAGTGAATATAATATTATACAATGATGATTCCACATGCCTATCCAAGATGCTCAATTCGTTTACTAACTCTTGTGAGGAAACATCTCTGTTCTCTAAAATGAAATAATATTCTTCTGAAACCTTATCAATCAGCTGATTGATATATTCTATATTGTCGAGATCAATACAGATAGGTAAGGTATTGCTAAAGGGTCCAATACTCTTGAATTGGGCATCGGATGACCTGCCCGAAACAGGTGTCCCGATTGTGAAGTTAGACTGTCCTGTATAATTTTTAATACTGATGATAAATGCTGAGAGCAGGATGATATAAGGTGGTCTCTTTCTTCCCACACTTAACTCAATGACCTTCTCTTTAACCTCATCCCCCACATGAAATTGAAGGATTTTTTCATTCAAGTTTTGTGTTTCGATAACCGGCCACTCAATATTGTGATTTACTTTCTTGAGCTTATCAATCCAGACCTCGTTATTTCGCTTTTTGGGGGAATCGTGCCCTTTTATGATTTCAAAATAAGAGGTTTTGGTATCGGTCTCATAGCCACTCTCAAAGTCTGAATAAGAATCAAATAGTTCCTGCAAGTAAACACTAAAACCATCTTCATCTATTAAAATATGATGAAACTTAAAATATAATATCGTTTCATTCTGCGAGTATTTGTAAATAATCACTTTATATAAAACATCTTTTTCTAAATCGAATGGAATCACATTTTCTTGAGCTATCTCTTCAAGAATATCTTCAGTTGTGGCGAAAGGATCCTCTACGATTTTTAAGTGGATCTTATTCTCAAACTCTTTTTTTACGTAAATCTCCTCATCAATCTCGATGAATTTCATTTGCAATATATCGTTATTATTATGTACTTTTCTTAAAGAACTGATAAATTTTTCTTGATTGAATTCTTTGTTCATTTTATAGGCTTCATAGACATTATATGCTGAACTTTTTGGATTTATCATCTGCAAGGTCCACATTTGTTTCTGGAAATCAGAAGACCTATTCAATGTACTGTCGATTGTATGCAAATCTTTTCCCCTGCTATACAAGAGATTGCCCCCTTTAATTTAATTTGTAACTTCCGACTATCGAGTATATTATTTAATAACTAAAGTTGTTCCATTATTTATCTTCTCTATATCTTCTAATACATCTAAATATTTTGTTTTGTTCGTAATAATAAACCCTACCCGATCTCCAGCATTTTCTGGTATTCGAACGTTAGAGTTTTTATTTTTATATCCAAAATAGTCCATTGACTCCACTTCTTTTGAAAAATGGATATCCTTTAAAACCCCATCACTGTCTGCAGTGATGAAAGTGATTTGAGAGAAGCTTTCGTGTTTCTTTTCCAGTCTCTTTTCCTTTCCTATAGTTGCGTATAAATAGTTTCTAAGAGTGTCTACACCCTCAGACTGTTTAATTAATTCAGGAATCATCCCACCAGCTAATCTGGGATTGATTTCGATGATATAACATTTATTGTTTCTGATTTTGACTTCCACATGTGCAGGACCAAAAGTATAGCCTATATGATTCAGACAATGCTTTACCGTACCTATAATCTCATTTTTCACATCTTCCTTGATAGCAGCTGGATATATATGAGATTTTTCTACAAAGTAAGGTTCACCTATCACAAATTTTTTTGTGACTCCGATAACTTCGATTGATTTATCGAAGAATGTTTCAACACTATACTCCTCCCCTCCTATAAACTCTTCAACGAGTACTTTTCTCTCTAATTCAAACCCACGGGAATTGTGTGTGATATTCAATAATGAACTACAATGATTTATCGCTTCTACGAGATTTGAACATAGTTTGACCCCGTTTGATCCTGATTCATTATACGGCTTCACAATAACCGGAAAATCGAATGGGTGCAAAGCCTCTTTTAAATCTTCATCTTTTGAAATAACGGTATAACGTGGTTGTGGTAGTCTTAATTCCGTCAATATCTTTCTGGTTCGAATTTTATTCCTGCAAATATTCACAAACTCCAATGTATTGCTCGGGAACTTAAACCGCTCACACAATCTCGATACTATCGGAATATAAAATTCACTCGTCGTCATAATTCCTTCCACTTGGTCACTATCCACTAGTTTTTGTACAGTTTCTTCGACTGTTTTGTAATTGTTCGTGTCAACTTCTATAATTTTTATATATTCGGGGATACATGTGTATAACTCAATCTTACGGGTCAATAGGATACAATTTAACCCTTCCTCACGAGCCAATTGGAACGCATGCATTCCTGTGCCCGTGGTATTGGACTCGACAAATATAATCGTTGGATTCTTCATTTACCTACCTCCACTCCATGTAATTCCATGTATCATCACACTCATTTGAATTATTGACCTTTTTTGGATTCACGTCTTCAAAATTAATTTTTTCAATCTCATTTTTTACCCAATACTCATTATTGTATATGGTATCAAAATACCTATCTCCTCTATCAGCCATTATCGAAAAAATATTAGCGTCTTTATTCTGTTCAGCTAAGAATTTTGAAACCCAGTACACAGAACCTGAAGAGTTTCCGGCAAAGATTTGTTCTTTCTTTACTAAATCTAAAGTTGCAGAGAAAGCCTCATTATCATTCAACCAATGAACCATATCAATTATTTCATAGTCGATATTTGCTGGTATCAAACTATTTCCGAGCCCTCCTTGCAATCTGGTTGGCTTATCGTCTTGTCCAAAGAGGATACTACCTACACAATCTACCGCTACTACTTTACATTCAGGAAATACTTTTTTTACATACTTGGCCGTCCCTGATAAAGATCCCCCACTACCTGTGGCGGCCACCAAAAAATCAATGGGTTTATTTAATTTCATTAAATCATCTGCCAAGCTAGCATAAGATTCTCTATTTTCAAGATTTGTATATTGTTTTGGCCAAAAAGCCTTGTCTCCAAATATATCCAGTAACTCATACAATTTTTGAAGACGAGCACCTTGCCAACCTTGATCATTCATCGATTCAACTATATGAACTTTAGTGCCTAGGGCATTCAATTTTGCTAATGTGATTTTGTCTATCCGCGGGTCAGAAATAATATGAGTTTCGATACCGTAAAAATTTCCAACTAGCGCCAAGCCTAAAGCAAAGGTTCCCGATGAGCTCTCGACTATCACACCGTCTCTTTCCAAATCTCCCTCTCTTAATGCTTTCTCAATTACATTTTTAGCAAACCTGTCCTTCATACCAAAAGGATTGGTGAATTCCAGTTTGCTGAATATTCTAGGGTTTTTCAATTTAACTATATGTGTCTTGCCCACCGTCTCAATCAAACTATCTACCATCGCTATCTCCACCTTCAACGAACGTATAATTATTGGATTTATTAATATCCTTAAGAAATTCTTTATATTTTCTCAAATACTCAATATGAACCCTCTGTTGTTCTTTAACAGACTCTGGAGATGTAGATCCACTTGTCAACTTCCTCTTTAATAGCTCCTCTGGATTAAGAAATGAGTTAAACTCTTTTTCTTTTAAAGGGCCGAAACCTCTTTCGTCTTCGATGATTGAATTGAGGGTGAAAAGTGAATTCGAGGTGACCACCTTTTCTCCAGATAAAAATTTCCCTAGTATTTTTTGGGCCTCCCTATAAGGTATTCCATATTCATCACATAAATAATTAGCCAATGAATACCCACCAAAAAAGTCCTCCGTGCATGAATTATAAGCCTTCTCTTCGTCAATGCTCATGTTATCTATATAAATTTTGAAAAGGATAATTGAACGTGAGAAATCATTGAACATATCTTCCAAATATCTTGTACCTTCTTTGTTCACTTCCACAAGATTGGTATAAGGGGTATTTTGAGATGAACTCATAAAATCTGTTAAGAATGAGTTCAAATGATTTACCCCTCCCCTGATTCTCTCTAAAATAGTATGATTCTTCTTTTGAGGCATTGCTGATGAAATACCAACCAGCTCATCCGGTAAATGTATAAATCCATTCTCGTGGCTACTCCACTTCATAAAATCAGTAACGAATCGACTGACTTTATTTCCAAATAATGAGAATTCGAAAGAGATTTTTGTTAGCCAGTCTCTTTCCGCAACAGACACCAGAGCAGTGTGCAAAGGCATATCAAACCCCAAAGACTTGCTCATTTTTTCTCTATCCCAAGAAAATTCCAATCCGGACATTGCTCCTGACCCCAAGGGACAGGCATTGATATCTCTATACAGAAATTCCATCCTATGGAGAGTGGTTCTGATTGCTTCTCCGATAGTGACAAAATAAAACGCAGGACTAACAATCTGTGCTGGTTGATTATGAGTGTAGCCAGGCATTACTACCATGGTGTATTTGTCTACTTTCGCGATAACCACCTCATACAGACTGGTCAATAGATTGATAGCTTCAACAAGTTTTTTTCTCCCATACATTCTCATCGCGGTGGCTTGAAAATCATTTCTACTTTTATCAATATGCCACTTTGGAATAGCGTGCTCAGAATTTTTATAAATGTATTCTTCAAACGCAAATGAAATATCAGACATATTAGCCTCGACGTCAGAAAATAAATTTGTCTCATCTATATCGTCAATGATTTTTATTAGATTTAAGTATTCATCTTCATTTAGCATGTGTAGTCTTCTTTGTTCATCCAAAATCGTTAATTCGATTTCTTTGTAATAAGGCAATAGTTTGTCTTTCTCAAATTCGAATTGAGGTGTAAGCAATAGTCTATCCAGAATTTTATTCGGTGATTGATTGACCCTTCCAGAAAATGTAGATGTTTTCTTCATAACCCCTCCACGGTATCCCCAATATATTGTGTAAAAATAATCCTAGATAATTTTTTTGTATTGTCTGTATCATTCAAAAACATATGCCCCCCAGGAAATTTTATAATATCTATCTCTTTGAAATATTTCTTCCAATGTGATACCGTAATAGAATTCACTTTGGAATCTTCTTCTCCGAAGATTATCTGTGCTTTGACATCTATCTTCTTATTTTTGGCGGATACAGAATAATAGAGGTGTGTGTCCGCGTAAAATATGGGAAATAAGTATTCATACATTGATTCGAAAATCTCTGTTTGACAATCTTTCAGGTCTGCTTTTGAAATAAGATCATAGATGTTTTTTTTCAGCTGATGCTCAACGATCTCCATGTTTATTTTTTCTTTAGTTATCAGGTTTGGCGGATTGGCAGCAGCTATGACTACTTTTTCAAGATGCTTTAGTGAGTTTAATTGGTTACATAACTCATATACCACAGTCCCGCCCATGCTGTATCCGAATAAAATTGTCGGCATCGTTAACATATCCTCAACCATGGGAGTAATTTTATTGCACAGTTCTTCAACATCATAATAAAGATTATTCCTATTCAAATCATGACCAGGCATATTGAGCATAATAATTCGGAAATCCTGTTGGAACAACTCTGAACTCTTCAAAGAATCGAACGAATTGCTCATTCCGCCTGCATAGGGGAAAAATATGATTTGTTTGGAAGTACCTTCTTTCAAGGTTTTAAACCAGTCATTGTTATTCATTATTAACCTCTTCAAGAAACTTAGTTATTATCTCTTGGAGTACTATATCCTTAAGATTACTTTCAATCTGAAAATGAATATGATCCAAACTTTCAATTACATTTACAAAAATGACCTTTTCGGAATTTAAATCCCTTTCGATTTTGTCGATTACGTCTCCAAAAATCAAATCACTGACCTCGGTAGATGATTTTTCGTTGTCATCAAGATACAAGTCCACCTCATAGTTAAATTGAATTGGCGGTGAAGTATAATTGGGAGACGATATGTTTCCACCTTTGAATTCATGTAAAGATGTTTCAAAATCAGTAAAGCATGTTTGATTTTGTTTATAGATGAAAGCAAATTCATCATGAAGATCCCTCACGTATTCAAAATTTTTGCCTCTCAAGTATCTCAAATTCACCAGAACACTAAATAAGATTTCTTTGTTAAAATAGTCAGAAATCGACTTTGCAAAAAGAAAGATAATCTTGTTCTTTCTATACGTTTTCTTTAAGGGGAGAGAAAAGCTTTCTTCTTGAAAGCTTTCTCCCAGAAAGTTATCAAAGGTAGAGATATTGATGTCACTTCCGGTATAGGTTTCACCCTTAGTTTCTTCTATATATAAAGCATCGACTTTTTTCACAGGATATCTTGTTGTATCCATGTCAGTGAGTAACTTTGAACATTCCTCTTCAATCAAATTTAGACTGTGCCCGTCTGCGATTAGATGGGAGAAAACCCAGAAGAGATAATGTTTATCTTTATAAGTCACAAGATAGGGTATATGAAGGTGAACCCCTTTCCAAGAAACGAAATACTCTTCAATGTCCTTTTTCAGTGTTTCTTCCAAATCTTGTTTATTTTTAAAGGAGAAGTATTTAAGTTCGATTTCGGCCCTGTTTTCTATACTCCAATATAGCTGGTCCTCCCCCTCGATTTTTGCTGCTAGAACACTAAACTTATTACTGACTTCATTTATAAGATTGGGCAATACTGCTGAATTATCATTTTCTAACTCTATTTTCAAATAAGTTAGATTTTTCTTTTGCGTGCCCCACTCTTCCAGGTATTTATTTTCAAGTTTGGTTAACTTGCTTTTTTTTTTATGACATCACTCAGTTTCGCCACGGTAGGATTGGCCAATAATTCCGGTAGTGAAATTTCAATACCATACCGATCTGTTAGTAACTTTTGTACTCTAAACAGTAATATTGAGTTCCCGCCGACATCAAAAAATGAAAGACCGTTATCTTCAATGATTATGGGACTCCCGATAACTTCTTGCCAACATTCCTTAATGATTTTTTCAGTACTTGAAACACCAGCTGAACTTTGAAGGTCTGAAACAGTGATTGAACGAATCAATTCGATCCACTTATTTATAATTTCTTCGGCCGCATGTTCTATTTCTTTGTTGAAAGAAATATCTAAATCAAAAGTCTTCAATTGCTCATGAACATTTATATTAAGTGGAATTCCAATGTTTTCTGATCCATTGATAGAAATGATGCTATCTTCATAACTATCAACTTGCGACTGATTGTTTTGAACTTCGTACGAGTAAGCGATATCAAAAAGTACTCTATCATTCTCAGCCATAATATTTGTAACTTGACCTAGCGAAATATCATCGTTCGATAGGAAATCAAAGATTGAATCTTGCACTTTTTTGATGGAGTTTACGGATATCGTTTTAACTTCGGCAGAGAATGGAAGCATTCTTATCAGATTACCAACAATCGGTTCACCCGACTCATTGATCATTGTTCTTCCAGAAGATATCAGCCCTATCCGAGGCTTATTTATCCCTATCTGCTCGATAGAATTGAACAATAGAGCAAGGAGAATACTGTTAGTGGTTGCCCCTATTTCTGAGCTCACACCATTGATATTAAGAGAGTCTTTCTGAAACTGAATTTTCTTATTGACTATTTTCTCTGGATAGTTTTTATCAAAAGACTTGAAGACATTAGATGCACTATCTTTTAGAAAATCACTCCAAAAAATCTCCTTATCACTTTCTACATTCTGATTTTGATGGTCTTTTAAGTATTGAATGTACGCCTTGTTCTCTTCTAACAGTCTTTTATCGTCAAAATAGTAATCGAAGATTTCGTGGAGCACGACGTCACAACTAAACCCATCCAATATCAAATGATTGAATGTGACTACAAAATGATTGGATTTCTCTTCCTCCTCAAAAATTGCTACTGAGAACAGAGATCCTCTTTCAAAATCAGAAACTAATTTTTTTTCTCTGCTACACACATCTTCCAATTTCTCACCATTTAATTTCTTGCTATATATTTTGAACGAGTCCCTATTTCCTTCATTAAAGAAGGTTTGACTAGGCACCCCGTCATGAATTTCTATAGTCGATCTCAAAGTAGGATTTCTTCCAATACAATGTTCAACCGCCTGCTTAATCAATTCATGATTGAATTTGTCAGAAAAAGTATAGACAGCCTGTTGGCAATACAAATCCTTTTCATTGGACGTATTGATTTGAAAGAGCATTTCTTGCTGTGTATCAGTCATTTCTACACGCTCCACAATTTCTCTTCTTTGTAGCGTGCCAATCGGTTGAGCTGTCATACCATTATTTTTTTTTTGGACGAAACCAATTAAATCTCCGATTTTTTGATGTTCCATTATCTCAGAGAATGTTAGATTTATATCCTTATTCTTTAATTTTCTAATTAAGATTGCTAACGATATAGAGTTCATGCCTACTTCAAAAAAGGTTTGATTGAATTCAATGTTTTGACTTCCGGTAATCTCTTCAATGATAGGGATTAAGTTAAATTCATCGAGACCTGCCCCTTCGACATTAGGTTTCATCAGCTCTTTAACTTCATTTAAAATCTGATTGAAAGTCTCATTAAGATTCAACGATTTATCATATGAAACTCGAATCGTCATTCCGTCTAAAGTAGGCATCACATTGAAATTGATGAGATAGGGAACAAAGTCGCTACTGCTCAACTCTGTCACATTGAACTTTTCCATTGCCGTATCTTTTACATTGTAATTGTAAAAAGAGTACATGGAGTCTATAACTGAGGAGTTCAAGTTCTTCGACTTCAAACTAATGTTATAGTCATACGAATCAGATATCAGATTTTGTAACTTAGTATTCGTGGAGATGAATGCATGTTTATCAATCATTTTCTCAAATTCAATCGCGTCATTTTCATAAAGTAAGGTTTGGGTCAAACATCCAACAGTATCGTAAATCCCTTCAATCTCAGGATTTCTGCCATCTACTGAGAATCCGACAGAGACATCATTGCTCTTGCCCTTTCTTGTTATTAGAAGAACATACATGGTAAAAAAGAATGAATTAATAGTTATCTTGTTTTCAGAACAAAATCTCTCGATTTGTAAGTAATCATCGCCCATAAACTCCACTGTGAGTTCTTCAGTTCTATCCACCAATTCAAAGTCTTTAAACAGAGACATGTTAGGTAAATAGATTATTTTTTCAGGTCTTTTTTCCAATATGTCCGAAACCTCAAAAGCATTAATCTGTTCTTCTTCAAGCTGGAATGCCGCGTTCTGCTCTATATTGTAATAGGCATAAAATATCTCGTTTACAATGTTGTTAAGACTCGTCCCATCTAATAAGACATGATGATAACTCATTTCAAAAGTAGTGCTATAATCGTTTACCATAATCTTGAGATTAAACAGCGGAGAGGAAAAAATATCAAAAGTATTTTCATTGTATTTTTTTCCGTTAGGAGTTTTGTCAAATGACTCACTCGACTGAAACTCTACTACATCGGTCATATCAAAAGTTGGGGTGAAGACAAAGTAAGTGTTTTCCAACTCCACTTGCGAGATAAGTGTCTTGTATTTATTAAAAATTTGATTAAGACTCTTTTCTAAGATGGCTTCTTTCATGGGATGATCGACTGAAAAGATAATTTGTTGAAAGTAGGCATTTTTTTCACTCTTCATGGAATCAACTAGAATGCCAGATTGCATCTTATTTAATTTCATCGCTCTTGGTTTTCTCACTAAAAATTGTCCTGTCGCTTTGACAGTTTTATTATTATTTAGACTTTTATGAATAATATCGTTGATACTCTTTGAATGAATAATCGAGCTAAAGTCTATCGAATAACCTTGGTTCTTGAGTCTGGCGACTAATTTCGCACACTTTAATGAGTCTCCGCCTAATTCATAGAAATTGAGAGAGCTATCAGTAATCTTTTTTTGAATGACTTCTTCAATGGTATTTAAAATTTTGATTTCATCATCCACGACTGTTACCACTTCTTGGTCGGATAATCCCTTCACACATTTATGTAAGTAATCAGTGCTGGATAATAATTTTCTATCAACTTTTTTATTATGGTTTAGGGGAATATGATTTAATTGTTGAAAAGTAGTAGGGACCATATAATCTGGTAAAATTTGATTTAGCTGTTTCCGTATGTCGATTATGTTTTTTTGGTCGTATTTAATCTTAGATGATGTGAAATAGCATACCAGCATTCTTGTGGAGATATTTTTATCATCGACAGCAACCACAACTACATCATCAAAAAGATCTAGTTTTCTTAAAGCTTTCTCTACTTCACCTAACTCAACCCTATATCCTCTAATCTTTACTTGGTCATCAGTTCTCTCGATAAAAATATAACTACCATCATTCAATCTCTTTACTACGTCACCTGTTTTATAGTATTTACCTGGATAAGTGACGTCACTAAGGTTGACAAAGCTCGATGCATTCTTCTTTTCATCATTATAATAACCAATTGCAACACAGTCCCCACCTATGTACAATTCACCTTCCCCGTCACCATAGTCACCTTCATTAATTATTTCAAAAACATTTGAAGCTGTAGGTACTCCTATTGGCAAACTTGGAAGATCTAAAAATTCTTGAATAGTATCTTGGCCCACCTCTAACATCGCGGACGTTATAGTGACCTCAGTCGGACCATACTCATTGAACACCCGACATCCTGTGTTCAAGAATGAAAATGCTCTTTTTACGATTTCTGTGGGAACTTTTTCAGACCCGACGAATAAGTACTTTAGAGAGCTCAAGGGTTTTTCGTTAAGAATATCGCAATATTCAATTAAAATTGTCAACTGCGATGGAGTAATGCTCAAACTAGTGATACCGTGCTGTTTTATATTTTCAATTAACGATTCCAAATTTTTATTCTCTTGGATTATGACAAGCTCCGCACCTGCAATTAAAGAACTGAATATTTCCCAAACTGAATTATCAAAACTTAATGAATGGTTTTGCGCTATGACATCTTTAGGTGTATAATTCATCTCTTTCTGGTTCCAAATCAAAAATTTAGTTATATTTTTCTGACTTATTACAACTCCTTTGGGATTCCCAGTCGACCCTGAGGTATAAATCATATAAGCCTCATCAAGAGAAGTTACATTAATCGAAGGGTAACTGGAGGGGTACATACTCACTTCATGGTTTTCTATCTGCACCTCACCGTTGATGTCAAACTCAATGTTAATTTCGACTTTTGATAATGCTTTATCTGTTATTAAGCTCTTTGAATCGCCTGTTTTTCTATTTCTCATTTCAGAAGTCAATAACATAGTTAAATCACTATTGTTAATAATATATTCCACTTTTTGATCTGGTAATGTAGTGTCGATTGGCACATAGGCTTTTCCTGCTTTAACAATAGAAATAATAGCTATAACAGCTTCTATCGAGGCATTGATATACACACCCACAAACTTGTCCTCGCACTTATCAATCAAATAGTTGGCATATTTATTCGTTACTTCATTTAATTGTTTGTAAGTGATTACTTCATTCTCGGACCTTATGGCAACATTCTTATTATTACTAGAAAAAACAGAGAACATCAAGTCAACTAATGTCATAATTTTTAATTTCCTTCCTTAGCTTAATATAGGTTTTTGCTAAATTCTTCTGAGATCAGTTCAAACATCAGCGTCTGATAGGTGATTAAGTCATTGCTAAAATGTGAATGTACTTGAAACTCTATCTCAATATTCTGATTATCGTAATAATAATAGGTGACCGAGGGAAAACCGTTTTTATCTACAGCATAGTTATCTAACAAGGAGAAGGTTTTGAAGTCCTTTGCTTCTAATGGATAATTTTCATATAGATACAATTCGCTAAATAATTGTTCGTTGTATTCAGTTTTATTGATGAGGTGGTTATAAGAGGTTAAGTTATTGTTCGAATGGTATATTGACATTAACACTGTATCCTGCAACTCGATAGCAAGGGATTCTAGATCTTTTTTGTCGATGTCTTTTATTCGAATCGGAATGATTTTTATCATGCATCCAACAGCATTTTCAATATCCATTATTTCATCAAATTCTCTACCCGAAGTTACTATTCCGATGGTAATGTCATTCGTGTTTCTTATTGCAGACAAGAATTTAAAGTGAAACGCTAAACATAACGTGCTCACTGTGAGTCTCTTGACCTTTGAAAATTCAATGACTTTTTTTGAAAGCGCAGTAGATATCATGAAGTTTCTTTGAAATGTATCAAGATTCTGATTTACTTTATAATTAGACAGGCTGTTTATTTCATAAGGTTTGTAACCATCCAACATGTCTTCCCAGTATGTGATATCACTTTCGAGGCTTTGATTGGATAAGTGACAGTACTTAAGAAAGACTTCATTGATTGGCTCATCTTTGAGAGGTAGACCCTGATTTAATAAGTCATATGTTTCCAAAAACTGATTACGAACTAGTCCAGCAGACCAACCATCAATCAATATATGATGATATGAGATAATGATTTTGAAGTTAGGTTCAGTATTATTTTTTAGAATAATACCGCGAATTAACTCCGGTTTACTTAAGTCAAAACCCTCCTTCAAATCTTCTGTTAGTACCCTCTGCAATGATCGATTGTCCTTCAGTTCAGCAGAATCTATAATCTTATATTGAACATCTACGTCTTCATGTACTTTTTGAACTACATTCCCCTCATCATTAATGTAAAAAGATGTGCGGAAAATTGGATTGTTATGCATGACTCTTTTTGCTGAGTTCAGCAAATTCTCCAGATTAAACTCTCCGCCTAGTTCATATATGCTTTGAATATGGTAGAAGGGTTGGTCAGGATTAGCTATACTTTCAAAAAAAATTCCTCTTTGAACGGGTGTCAATTCTATCTCTTCATGTAATAAATTCATAATTCCTCCATATAAGATTTAATTCTTCAAATCAGCTGCGGATTTCCTCAAATAATTCATCTAATGATTCACTCTCAAAAATTCTTCTAATCAGGATTTCTTTGGAATATTCTTTCCTTACTTGATCTTGTAACTGTATAGCCGCTAAAGAATGCCCTCCCAATTCAAAGAAGCTTTTACTAACATCCAATTCGGTTATTGCCAGAGTCTCCATGAAAATCTTATATAATTTGTCTTCATTTTTGTTTTTTTCTTTTTTGTAGGCATACCGTTCATTATATAAATTAATTAGGGACCTGTTATCAGCCTTACCATTCAAATTCCTTGGGATTTCATTGATCTGAATAAATAGATTTGGTATCATATAATCGTTTAATGATTGTTTACACCAGAGTCTTAATTCTTCAAATTCTACATCTTCATTACAACTTGTTACAATAAACGCCAGTAACTTTTGTTCCGAGATGTTCTCACTATCATTAAAAATAACAACGCTATCATTTACCAAAGGATTTTTCAGCAAGACATTTTTGATTTCATCTAGTTCCACACGATATCCATGGATTTTAACTTGTGTATCTTCTCTCTCTACAAAATAAAAATCCTCACCTATCTTCTCAATAATGTCTCCAGTATTGTACTCATTATTCTCGGCTCCATAAGAGAAAACTTTATCCGTCTGCTCAGGTAGTCCTAAGTATCCTAATCCAGACACTGCTTTTCCGCTTAGATATACTAATCCCTTATCAGGAATGCTTTCATCGCCCTTCTTTATCGTAGCTTTTAGTCCCTGGAACTCAATCCCAATAGGAACATTACCTAACCGTTCGTACAATCCTACTTCAACTGTGCTTAACTCTTTTATGAATGAACAGACCGTGCACTCCGTGGGTCCATAAGCGTTATAAAAAGAGATATCTTCGCCGAAGTGTCCATACACTCTCTTCACAAGATTTGGTGTAAGCTTTTCCCCACCCAAAAGCATCATATTGAGTGTGTTTTTCACCTCTACTTCAAATAAATCAGCAGTATTCAGTAAAGATGCACAATGTGAAGGGGTCATATTTAAATAAGTTAATCTTTTTTCCTTCACAAAATTTATTAACTTAAATTGATCTAGCCGGGTGTCATCATCAATCATGTAGAGGGCACTACCTGTACAGATTGAAATAACGGTCTCCCATATAGAAAAGTCAAAGCTTAAGGAATTCATCAGAATAGATTTGCCATTCTTAAAATGATTAAAATATTTTTCTGTTTCTACTATCAAGTTACTTAGGTTGGAATACGATATCTGGACACCTTTAGGTCTTCCGGTAGATCCAGAAGTGTAAATCAAGTATGCCGGAGATTGATTTGAGACATTGATTTCTTCCAAAGACTCGTATTTCACCGTATCTTTATTTAGCAACATCTCAATATCAATGATTTTCGCTTTTTCAGAAATTTTATCAGGAATATTCTTGATTAAATCTTTGTTAGAAATGATTAGTTTGCAGTTGGAATCATCTATGATGTATTCCAACCTTTCTGGAGACATGCCTTTCTCTAAAGGCACATAAGTATTACCAGACAAGAATATCCCATACATTAAGGCAACCTGATTCATCGAAGGGGGTAAAAATACCCCAACCTTGGAATCGCCCTCGATTAAAGATAGAAGCAACTGACCTAATTTATAGGACCTCTCATAAAAGCCGTGGTAGTTTAAAGATTCATCCTTGTCTATTAACGCCTCGTAGGAGCCATTGCAATCCATTAATCTCTTCAATTCTTTTAAAACTTGGTTCTTCATTATCCCTTCACCTTCCAATAAACGTCTATTTAAACATTGCTTTCCTGTTCTGCAAGAACGACCTCATTATTCTTATTACCGTTAATCCCAGTCAACTGAAAAATTATTATCCCGATAATAACAATAATCCCCATTATGAAGAATAATATAGAAGTATTAAAATTATTCATCAAGAAACCGAATAAAGCACTTCCTATCGGAAGCGATATTGCAAAAAGTGCTGTCAACATATTAATTACAGATCCTCTAATTTCTTCGGGGATTATTCTAAGTAACCAAGAGTCTACCGAACTGTCTATTAATGCCATGAAAAAGCCGATTCCGAAAGTAAAAAGAATCCCCAACAACCATACATTTATTATCCCTAGAAGAATAAGAAAAATTCCGCAAGAAACAAACCCGATTAACAATATATTTGAAACAGAGAGTTTCAACTTAGTAGTTATTACCCCTATTAATATGGAGCCGACTATCATGCCCACCATCAGAGACCCACTCATAATCCCGTATACTTGCGCTCCTTGTTCTAATGTATTACGTACGTGGACTGTGAGTACAATGTCAAATGCTGCGAAAGAGATATTGACAATCAAAGCAACTAAAATAATGCGTAATAATAAAGCGTTTGTAAGGATATATGTGACTGTTTTTTTCAGACCTATTTCGGGTTCTACTTTTATGGGATTGTTCTCAACATTTTCTTTAGCTTTAGAACGGGCTATTTGAATCCTTAATCCAATAACTGTTGATACAAAGAATAGAATTGAAGCTATAACAAACAACGAAATCGCACCATAATTTTCATATACCACTCCACCAATCGCTACACCAGCAAGACCAGATATAGCAAGAATGGCATTTGAAACCCCCACACCTTGCTCTATCTTCTTTTCATCCACAATAGACGGTATGATGTTGGTGGAAGAAGAGGTATGTAATAATTCAGCAAATTCTACCATCATATTCAATGCAATAATTATTACAATAGAGTCAAATGTGAATATGTTTACAAGGATTAAAATGGTTATAATCCCTCTTAAAAATTCACTGAATATCATTATTACTTTGGCATTATATTTGTCAGCAAATTTTGAAACAAGCATGGAGAAAATCGCTGGCAATGATTGGACAAACCCGGTCACAGCTAAAGCTGTGACCGATTGAGTTGTCTCTAAAACATACCAGTATATTGATAAAGTAATCAGCCTCGATGCTAATGTTCCTAGACCGATAGACATTCCATAGAGCCTATAGTTTTTTAAGGATAAAACCTTCATATCTCTCCGACCAGTTCTTTCTTTAAAATAGATTTTGTTTTAAAAATAGTGAATTCATACTGTTTCTCTACTAATAAGGAAGTCACTTTGTTAACAATGTTTAAATAATTCGAATCATGTTCGATAATAAGCCCGATGTATGTACCAGTGTGCGAAGTCACAATACCTGGAAGGTTAAATCTATCTTTAATTACCAGTAAGTCCTCTAGACATTTTTTATGAATCACATCTTGATTGAGTAATGCGCTTTCTGTGCTTACCTTCCCTACATCTGCAAGACTGCCTCTGTTTGCAGCATCAATGAGGTCCGTTAACAGCTTTTCTTGTCTTTTAAGGGTTTCAAGACTTCTCTTTTCTGCATTCTTATAGCAGTCCAATGTGTTGACAGTACCTCCATCATCGACACCTATGATTGTAAATTCAGGAATGCTTTCAATTTCAGGGCCGCAGCCCCCCTCCAGATTATAGTAGACGACTGTCGAATCATACATCACACCATCTGAGGGTTCGATTTTCGCCATAATTTTTCCTAGAAGGTGATTATCTGCAATGAGGTTGAGACTATCTGCAAATGCTCGCATACTTGCTACCAAATCAGCCGATGAACTGGAAAGTCCTTTTCCTTCCGGGATCTCACTCTCAATATATAAGGTGCCTCCGATTGGAGAGTTGATATGTTCTCTAAATAAATCCACTGCTTTCTTAGCCTTGGATTTATATTCCGGAAAAACTGAAATGTCGCGTTTCTCTGAATCTGGGTAAAAAAATGCCTTTGCAAATTTATCAACAGGTAGTGTAACTAAGAAACTCTTTTTGTCACTAAGAAATCTTCCTTGTAGAATTTCTCCAAATGATGCATGTGATATCCCTACTCCATGTTTATGTCTCATGGTCATTTTCCACCTCGAATTTATCAATATTATCTTCAATAACATTTAAAAAAGCAGTTGCATCTTCAGTCGTTATATATGAAGTATCAAAATCAAAATTAATCGTGTATTGATTTTCATCCTCAACCAAGTAAAAGCTCAATGGAAACATTGGGGTAGGATGCTTCAATTCCTCATATGAAACTTCTTTCATTTCCCTCCCATCTTTCTTTAACTCGATTTGCTTCTCATATATAAAGACATTATTGATAAAGTGTTGTCTATGGGAAGGGGTTTTAAAATCGATTTCATTCAATATCAGTTCATAAGGATAATTTTGATTTTCAAAAGTCTCTTCATTTTTTTGTCTTACATAGTAGAAATAATCATTTTTTGAAATAAATGAAAATTCAACTTTGAATGGTACCATGTTCACAAAAAAACCTTGGCAATTGGCCGAGTTTTTTCCCAATCTATTTGCATAAGGGATTCCTACTACAAATTCCTTATTTTCGCTTCCTTCAAAAAAATGACTTGAAACACTTTTTAAATAAATCGTCAAAAATGCCGTATTATTATCAATACTCTTATTTAAAAGATTTGGCCTTTTTTTACTTCTAACTCGCTTCATCCTTACATACTCACTATTGATTTTTTTCTGCACGAATTTATTGAACTTTTCAACTTCCTGATTCCTGAACTGACCCTGCCAATATTCTTTCTGCTTAGCCAACACCCCTGAACTTAATGCTTCTGATGATTCTAAAATGCATTCTTTGAAGCTCGACGGGTTTTGATATTCTGTTCGAAAAACGTAGGTTTCGTATATTGCATTCCATAAGAGCGGAACTGAGTATTGATCAATGATTATGTGATGAAATAGGAAGAAAACCTTGACTGTATCTTTTTCGTTGACAAGTTTGTGAATCTCTATTTCAAAAAGTGGCCCATCCTCTAGAGGGAACTTCTTGATTTTCACACTTTCTTGCAAATAGTTTTCGAGTTCAGCTCCGCTTACATTCTCACGAATGATGATGTCTGGTTCAAAATGCTTCGTTTCACAAACCAATCTTCCAGATTCCATAAAGAATTTAAGATTATAATTCTCCTCTTTCATGATTACCTGCTCAATGGATTCTTTCAGCCTATTGATGTCGATATTTCCTCTGATTGTAAATGTGAAACCGACATTGTAGGGTGCTTCTAATGATGATAGTTTTTCTGATAACCATACATGTCTTTGTGGATAAGACATGTCAAGAGATGTTCTATTTATTTTGGTACTCGATAGAGGTTTCAACTTAGAGGGTATATATTTTTTCCTTCGAGTTTTTTCTTCAATTAATGAAGATATTTTTTTAATACTTCTAGTCGCAAAGATATCTCTGGCTTCAAGATGAATCCCTGTATTAACCCAAATATTGTGAATCAGTTGCGGCAATAATAATGAACTCCCTCCTAAAACAAAGAAGTCATCATCTGGATTTACTTCATTCAAACTAAAGGTTTCCAAAAAATATTCATTCAAAAAGGTATTCTTCATCACATTCTCCATTAAAATAAAATTCTTGTAGCTTTTCTTTTGTCTTATACTCTCGACAAACAGAGATAATATAATCATTTGTTAGTTCTAATTGATTAAAATAGAAGTTTTTATCATAAGCCAACAAATCAGAATCGATTACATGAGCAATTTTTGATTTAGTAATATAAAATTCTATAGTCTTTAAATCAAGTGATAATCCCTTTCCCATGTATTTAAGGAAACTTTCCTTCAAGGTCCAAACACGAAAAAATCTTTCTAAGTCAAATGTGCTCCCATCACTTTTTATGAAATCAATTTCATTTTGAGAAAACATGTCTACTATGCCCTCTACAGGAAGATTATCAATTCTTTCTATATCCACACCTACGTTCGTCTCATCTATACAAACCACAACGAAATCCCCGGAATGAGAGAGATTAAAGTGTGTTTTCAAATCATTTACTAAATAAGGTTTCCCAAACTCAGTTTTAGCGAAGTCTAGCTCTTCGAAAGGGATTCCTAATCGTTTACTGATTGCAGATCTAACCATTATTTTCCCCGCTAAACAGCGCAACCTGTCGGAGGGTCTTTGAAACTTTAAAACATATTTTTGTTCATCTTCAGGTAAAAGATGTAATCCATTCAGAAACTGGGATTGACTGAATTTTCTAATATCATAGAACAGAATTTCTTTTGTTTCGATACTTAAATCATCCTTTTCCCAATCGAATTCTTCTTAGCATGTTTATAAAACAACTCACCTATCTTTATATCAAAGCTAGCCATTCCCATTGGGTTAAAAAATGTTGTTTTATTCTTATAATCAATAAACTTGACGTCGGGAATTTCTATTACATTTTCTTTCGATAATCCATTGTATTGTGACATCAATTCAATATCCGTATTCGCCCTACACACCTCGTCCCAGAGGTCCACAATTATAACATCAAAGTATTTTTGCATACTCGTGTCATAATCTCTCAAAGAAACGTTTAAGTGAAAGCTTCCTTTTTTCGGAGCTGTTTTTATGTATCCTTTGGAGGACGTGGTACATGTGATTACAACGTCACTCAGTTCGAAACCATCTTCATAATTACTTACTATTCTTACTTTTGATTTGATGTTTTCGGGTATTTTCTCTTCGTCAACACGATATTTATCATATATATAAATCCTATCAAAGCGCTCACTGAACATTTCACTGATCATGCTTAAATGTCGCTGACCAATCGGTCCATATCCAATAATCAAACCTGTTAACCCTGTCGATTCTTCTTTTCCAAAGTAGTCCTTCATTACGGACCCTGTAACACTAGCAGTTCGAATCGAACTGATTACCGAAGTATTGATAATACTTAGCACCTGTCCCGTATCAGTATCATTCAACACTGTCAAAGAGTTTGCCCTAGGAATACCCTTGTTTAAGTTATCTGGAAAACTAGCAATCCATTTGATTCCCGCAATACCGTCTCGGTCGTTACCTACACGTGCAGGCATGGCAATTATTCTATTTTGAGGATTGTTAAAGTCTAAATATGGTTTTATGGGTTGTGAAAAATCATCCTCTCTAATATAATTAATCGCTTCGTCAATAGTTTTAATACATTCGCTCCAAGCTATGTTGCAATTCTCGATATCTAGTTGATTTAGATAAAGCATCTTGTCCTACCTCCTCAAATTTAGTTAATATCCATTCCTCATCATAAATCGTGTCTATGTAAGGGAAACCTCCATCCGGAAACACCATTAGAATATTTTTACCTGTAAGATTTTCAATATTCGCGTCAATATACTCTGAGGCAGCTTGATAGACACATCCTGAAGATCCCCCTACAAAGATGGCCTCCTCTCTTAATAATTTCCAACACGCAAAGATTCCATCAATTTCTTTGACATGTTTAATCACGTCGATATTTGAGTACTGTAATAGTTCTGGTTTTATACTCGAACCAATCCCCGGGATGTTTCTTTTTTGCGGTTCCGAATCAAAAATATTACTACCATTTACGTCAACCGCTACTACTTTACAATCAGGAGAGAATTCTTTTATTTTTTTTGAAATTCCAGAAATAGTACCTGCTGTGCTCACAGCTATAAATACATAATCAAATTTGATGCCTGATTCTTTTATTTCTTCGCCTATTCCATGATAATGAGCATTCAAATTATCCTGATTTCCATATTGATTTGTCCAATAAGAGTCCGATATTTCATTTCTTAGGGACGCCACCCGTGCCAAACGTTTTTTCAGATAACCTCCGGTCTCATCTCTTTGATGTACTTTTTCAACTCTTTGACAAAGCATATTCAATAGTCTTTCATATACCGGATTAATATTAGGATCAATAACTGGTATAAACCGAATACCTAACGAACTACAAATTACAGCCAAAGACAGTCCAAGGTTCCCAGAGGAAGACTCAATTATTGTAGTACCTTTGTTAATTTCCCCACTCTCTATCGCTTTTCTTAATATGTAATACGCGGGTCTCATTTTGACGTTATTCATCAAATTGAAACTCTCTAGTTTTGTGTATAAATTAACAGTCTCTTCTTTTAATTTAAGGAAAGGTGTACCACCTATCAATGGCTCGATTGAGTCAAGCCCTTTGATCAAAGTCTCATTGGAATCAACAGTTGCATTACCTTGCTTGGGTTCCCTTGAATTTTCATTTCCATTTGTTCCAAACAATGGAGCAATAACATTATTATCTCTCATATATAACCTACCCATTTTATGACCCCCATCCCTTTTTTTAGTAATATAACATAATTGTTTCCATAAATCTCACCCTTTTTTGCATAAAATACACATATAGCGCCTTTAATCCTTCATCAATATAATATTATTGGTATAATGATGAAATTGTATTTTATGGATTTTCATTAATATGTGTTTAGAACCGATATTTCAAATGAGAGGAGTAAAAATACGGTTATATCCCTGAAAATTGTCGGCGACGTACTCAGTAAATGAGTCTTTTTTATTTTGCTATTAATGTAGACTTTACTCACATTTAGCAAAATAGTATAGCTTCCAAATCAACTTCATAAAAATCCCTTACAAACATGAGTTGAGCCTGACTCATCCTATAAATAACTGACCTGAAAAGGGGGTGTATACGTTTCGACCTCGAAATGTATACACCCCCTTTTCAGGTTTAATCTCGTCCATATTTTACATTGAAAACATTATTATTCCATTGAGTGTTATAGTATATCTACCTTAATGTCTTAGTCATCAAATAAGGACAGCTTAATATCTAGACAATCAATAGGATGTTGTCTCAAGCTGCTTAAATCCATTGTTTTCAGGCCATCTCATTAGGGTCTGTTGTTGTATATGCAAATTTGTTGTTGATAAAGCGATCTTGAGTTCATGTCATTCTCCCCCGTGAGAACTTTTCTCTATCATTTCAAATCACCCGGGAGGAGATTAGACAAAAAAACATAAAAGTTGGATTATCATGTCCGACTTTTATGGGGCAGTCCAGCTCATACAGACCTGTCCTTTTGCATCGTATATTGAATTTCTTGTCATCTCCCGCATCTCATCTGCCATGTTTGACAGCTCCAGTGCTCAAGCCGTGATTCCTTCCATCGACACCATCCTACAACTGTGTTATAGCCTTCTCACACGCTGTTGATTCTCCTCAGTCTGTTCACTTGATTTCTTATCTGGCAATCCGTTCAACGATGGGAACGAACCAGCATGACACCCTTCTCTGGGTCAATCGTCTGCTCAGTACCAATTTGGCTGCTTATAAAGAACTAGAAGATTCTATTGGTCTCTTAAATAAAACAAGATAGACCGTATCAAGCAATTCATCGAGAATAAGCTTAGCACTTTCACGAAATCCGATATTCGCCAAGCTTGCCCGGACATGAGTGAAGCGACAATCAACCGTGCCCTCCAAGAGATGTGAGATGAAGGAGACATCACCCCATCAGGGCTTGGTCGAAGTTCCAAGTGGACAAAAACCTTTGTTGCACGATTAAAATAGATTTGTTGTCAACTTTCTTGTATACAGACCATAGAAAGAGGAGTGAATACGTCAGAGAAGTAAAGCAGGACATCCACTAAACTTTCTTCAAACCTGCACCATGAAGAGTATTTGAAAGAAAGAAGGCGAACCGGACAGATGATTCATTTGCGGTCGGCAAACGAATGGACGCGTGTCTTCCTTGTTTCGCCCGAGTACGCATCAATCACCGTATGATCGGGACATAATATGCATCTGTATGGTTCACTATTTTTTCAATACCTAGAAAATCAATATCATGGAAACGATATCAGTACGACTTGATGAGGATGACTCGACTTGAAACTCTATCATGATGCAAGGACGACACGCCGGCAAAATTCTGAAGTTATCACATTCAATGATTTGAGAAATGAACCGAATTTGGAATGAACGTATATCAAGTCACGTTTGAGTGCAGCGTCCAAAAGACATTGAAGAAGTTGGACTTGCAATAGATGAGGTTCTCCATAAGTTGAATCAGGAAGAATTTGGTCGGTACAAACTATTCTCCTCCTCATAGGTGCTGACCATAAAATTGGTCTTATATATCACGAGAGTCGAATTTTGATTTAACTTATAGAAAGTACCTAAAAGAAGCTTGTAGACATTTTAACATCGAATGTCTACAAGCTTCTTTCAAGTCAATCCATCTAACACCGGACAGTTTTTTAATAGAACCACCTCAATTATGAACAAGCATGTTCAAATCAATGTTCTTCAGTATTAAATTCATGAAAATGATAAAAAACGTCCTATGCTATACTTATAAAAAACAGATAGAAGTGGTGAACTGCATGCAATCAAATGAATTGAAAGTCAAATCGTTTCGTGTCTCCCAAGAAGTGACCGAGCAGCTCGGCCGAATGATCGAAGAGCGGCAAATTACGACCAATCAACTGTTCGAAGAGTTGATTCAACTGGCGGACCAGAAATCGCCAGACCCTTTACTCAATGAAGAAAACGCAGCGCTCGAGGCGGTACTTCAACATGTTACGACGCTCTTCCAAGAACGGGCGACCCGCCTTGAGATGCTACGACAAGAGAATGAACGGATCAAGTCCAAACATTGAAATACGGTAGAGTCCCTTGAAACACAGGTGACAGAGGAGCAGGCCAGGCTTGAGGCGGAGTATCAAGAAAAGACGTCCATCCATCAACTCGAGTTGGAGCGTCTTCAGAAGTCTTTAGAGGGTATTAAAAGTGCAAAAGAAAGACAAGAGCTAAGTTTTAAAGAAGAGCAAACCACCTTCAAAGAAGAAACGAAGCAACTAAAGAAGGCTTTCTTCGACTTGGAAGGACAGGTTAAGAAATCAGAAGATGAGCGAGACCAGCTGTACCGCCAAAACCAAAGCCTGATTGATATGATGGAGGACTTCAAGGCGCGAGCCCGTCGTGCGGACCAACTCAAGGAAGAGAATCAAAAGCTTCATCTGGAGGTACAGATTTTACGCCGCGAGAAGGCTGCCTTTGAAAATCGATTGAAGGAACAGGTTGAGCTTGCCTTACTCAGAGAACGTAATAAATAAAAGGTTGGTCGATGATATCTTTCGAAAATCTAAAAATGAATTCTCATGAAGATGATCACGGGTTAGAGATTGTCAAGGTATTTGGAGACACGGCAATCAAAGGAAAGGTTCATTGCCTCTTATTCACAAGCCGAAAAAAAAAAATAAATTTACCAACAATCAGGGATAAATCCCTGGGTACTTCCTCACTCCATGGGGGAAAATCGACGAAGTTTGTATAAAAGAAAGTCTTATTAAATTCGAAGAACATCCAAGGTGATGAGTGAAAAATCGTATACAGACACCAAGGCACAATTAGACATGCACTCAAAGAATGGCCCAGGACACTCCTCAATCTCCATACTCCATATGAATGTCTATTATGATTATCTTCTAGAACAAAAGACCAATGTCAGAGAGTCACTACCAGCATTCAAAAAAATCATGTTGAAAGTACTGTGATATGCTCCCCAATAGGTAGACAGATGAAATAACAAATCTGTTTATTTGATTGGGGAGTGTTTTTTATGGCGAGAAGTCGGCATTCAATCGAACAAAAACTGGCTGCACTGCGCATGATGGAAGAAGAAACGCATACATGGAAGGAAATCATGGAGACTCATCACGTTTCTGAGAATACCCTCCGGGTGTGGAAAGTGAAATTCGATACCGGCGGGAGTGACGCATTGAAGGAATCGAAGACATGGAAACTGTACACCAAGGAACAGAAAATCGCGGCCGTCCGTGACTACCTCGACGGGGCCACCACGATGGAAGTCCTCTCCAACTATCAAATCAGTGATGGATCTGTTCTTCGAAAATGGATTAAGAAGTATACTAGTCATAGCGAGTTAACAGATTCGAGAAAAGGGATGGATCGAGCTATGACAAAAGGGAGAAAGACCACATTCGAGGAACGCATGGAGATCGTCAGGTATTGCCTGGACAACGGACGGAACTATCAACGGACGGCCGAAGTATTCGCCGTGTCGTACCAACAGGTCTATGGGTGGACGAAAAAATATGACACCGACGGTGTGCACGGGCTCGAGGACCGGCGCGGACGAGAAATTCGCTCGAGCGTCGACTCGCTAAGACGGCATATGAGCACAGGACGATGCCACACCGTTTGAACTGTCAGTCTAATTTGAACGAGCTAGTCAATGTTTTCGTGAGGGACATTATCTATCTCCTCTCTCTTATGTGAAGGAAGTAGTGAGACATGCGTTCGCGGCATATTATCTGTCAACGAGCCTTCAAATGGACCTCGTTCGAACGAGGTCAACCAAGAGAACTACATTCTGAGACGACAATCTAGTGGGACCAAGACTTTTACTATATCCATTCGGCCTATCAGTCAAAGATTCATGGGTTGAGACTGGTCCAGTTCATGTCACATCGTGGAAACTGCCTAGACAACGTACCAATCGAGTCCTTATAGGCATCTGAAAGGTCATATCTATTACTACAACAGCTACACAAGTAATAGAACGAAAAAAGATGACCAAGGGGCCATCCAATCACCGCATAGAAATCGAGGCACTTTTTATTACATCGTTCGTACAACAGGACTCAGCTCAGAATAGTACAGATTTTTAAACTACAAACGTTTAAATTTAACATATTTAGCATTCTGCATCTGATGAAAACAGGCTTCTTCAACAGGCTTCTTCAAATATATATTTTTTTATGATTAATATATTTAATAAAATATTACTTAATTATAATTCATATTCAATAGTGCGTACTTTCGCTCTAAATTATCGCTTACATTTCACTTTTTGATTGATAATATTTTCTGCTATATTTTTAGTTTAACGAAAGAATCAAAACTAGTGTCCTTTAGCGACAAACACTTATTAAATAGCATCACGACTGAATGAGAATGAGTCCATCGTACAGCTCACAAAAGACATAGAGTTCTTTTTAAAGTATTAATAGATATAACGGTAACTATTTTTATTATGATTTTTCTCTAGATAAGTTGAGAAGTTTGTAGAATCTAAGATCAAAATGTAAGATACTGTAGTGTGAATTACATCAGACATATAAAGTTAACAAGATAAAGTATGATTACGAACTGAAGTAAGTACTTTTTTAATATTCATAAAGATTTGCAAAATAAATAATATGGAGTGGATAGGATATGGCCTCAAACGAAACAAAAGTAAAATCATTTCGTGTCTCTGAAGAAGTGACAGAACATATTCAACGTTTAATGCAAGAAAGACAACTAACGACGAATCAATTGTTTGAGGAATTCATTCAATTAGCTGATAAACAATCACCAGACCTATTAATCGACGAAGAAAATGGTGTACTTGAAACTACACTTAATCAGATTACTTCACTCTTTCAAGAACGAGCGCTTCGCTTAGAGCGGCAACAAAAAGAAACTCAACGCATGACACTTCAATATACTGAAACGATACGTGAACTTGAAGACAGTGTTGTGAAGGAAAGTGAAGAACTTCATCGAGAATATGAAGCTAAAGTCATGCAACATCAGGAAGAGTTAGAACAACTTCAACAGCAGTTGGAACAACTACATACAGATAAACAAAACTTATTAAACACACTAGAGTTGGAGAAACAATCAGCAAAAGAGGAGTTAAAGGTTCATAAAAAGACGATCTTTGATTTGGAAGGAACCATTCGAAAATTAGAAGAGAGTCAAAAACAATTAAATCGCCAAAATCAAAGTTTAATGGATTCAGTGGATGAATTAAAAAGTAAAACACGTCGGAGTGAACAACTCGAAGAAGAGAATCAAAAACTTCACTTAGAAGTGCAACTTCTTCGACGTGAAAAAGAAGCGTTTGAACATCGACTACAAGAACAGGTAGAGCTTGCTGTTCTTCGGGAACGAAACCTTCAACAGAATAATTCTTAATAAAAAAGGGGCGAAGAGAAGTCGCATATTGACGACTTCTTCGTCCCTTTCCATCTATACAGTTATTCGAAATATTGTTCCCACCCTTGAGGAATACCTAACTGTTTATAATCAATAAAGGCTGCGTATGAGTTTAAAAGGTGAGCAAGCTTGTCTACAAATACGCTCCGCTCGTTTGAGGACAACAGTTTGGAAATGATAAAGAACACAATAAAGATTCGTTCATTTGAAAGTTCTTTTTTAACGTTCGCAAATACTTGAGGTCGAATCGTTAAGATTTTGCCATATAACCGCCCATGGTGTGCACAGATATTCCGAATCATTGTCAATGTATATAACCAGCTTTCAATGTATTTAAAATCCATTGAGTAGTGTTCTTTAGAAATCGTTTGCTTGTCTTGATTATGTAAGTTCTTAAACATCATGGAGAGTGTTGAAAAGGACAGGACCTCGACAGCTACCCATATCGGGAAATTACTTTGATATTTTGTATGATGATGCTTCACAAAGAGTTCCCGCTCATTCTCTTTAAGTGAACGTTCAAGATTAGTCAAAAACTTAGCATGATACGTTCCATTTTTAAAGTGCGTAGGGTCTTTGTAAGCATCTGCACCATACGTATGCGCATGATAATAAGCGATATGAGCACGAAACGCAGTTTCAATACTTTCAATTGCATCTAGCAACAAAAGTCTCAATTCTTTATCGAATTCGTAGAGCTTTAAAATATGTTCAAATGAAATTCCAGACTTAAATTGATCTGCTTTATCACTCGTCTTTAGTGTTAATCCGTATGCGGTCAAACGATAGTAATTGATCCGTTTAAGTACTTCTATAGCTTTTTGCTCATTTTCAATATGTAGACCACGCTCTTTTAGAATGGATACTTGTTCTTCGTAAGTTTTTGGTACTTTTAACTGGTTAGGCTCCATAGAATCCATGTCCTTGCCCCCATTTGTATAAAAAAAATGACCCACCGTGGTCCGCATTGTGAAGAGGCGTGGTGGGTTCTGTTACAAATAATATAACAAATCCACAGTATATTGTCTATTTCTTAGGATGTCTCAGGATTCATTCAAATACTTATTTAAGGCTCGACGAATAATTTCATCTTCAGACACATGTTCTTTTTTAGCAGCTTGTGTTAATCCGACATATAATGGATCCGTTAAATCTGAAAATCGAATGTGGACCTTCATAGGTTTCACTGTGGTAGAATCAGCTTCAATAACGCGCTGCTCTTGACGCTCGATCAACATACGCTTCACTTCACGCAATTCTTCACGTGTCATTTCATAAACTGTTTTGTCCCCATTTGCTGTATAGTATTTCTTACTCTCAAGTAATGCGAGCTTTGGGTCTTCCGGCCATGACAAGAGTTCCGCTAACTTGGTCGCACTAAAATCTTGTTCAATCGTTTTTTCTAAAATATTCGGACCAAACGTATTCCAAAAAGAAATGAAACGATTCACTTGAGAATGAGACATCCCAATCTTCGCTAAGAAATCTTTCCAATTTCCTTCTTCTTGTTTAAATTCCTTTTTTGTTTCCGGATCACGGAACAAGCTATTTGCATGCGCAAGAATACGACATTTTTCGACAAAACTCGTCGCCTGAATCGCATCAATGTGATTATAGTATTGAACAATGCCTTCCATGTCTTCAGGTAATTTTTTTGTAATAATACGAGAAAGTCCGGTTGCTGGTAAGGATTGATACGGATTCGTGATAGTCCTCGTTGCAGAAAATTCTTTGACAGCTTCCACTTGATCCGTACGATTTTCATTTGATTGTGTTCCTTGTTTCACCGGTAAATTGGCACTGAATGTCGAAATTTTTGGTGTATGTTTTTTACGAGAGCGACTCATAAAGAAAGTACCTCCTGGGCAAGTTGTAAATAAGCATCCGTTGCGGGACTTTTATGATCGATCACAGGTCTAGATTCCCGTTGTAGGGTTTGTACCTTAACGGCATACGGGATTGTTGTAAGGACAGGAATCCCGACCTCTTTTCCGAGTTCCTCAAGTTCTTCTACCGTCGTCGTATCCCCTTTAGAACGTGCACTGACCATTGTCGGGATAAACGCTGCGATATGAATATCTTCTCGGAATCGTTTCATTTCTTCTAACTCTTCAGGAGCCGAATATACCGCATCCATCGAAAACTTTTGCATCTGTACAGGCATGATAATTCGATCTTGTGCGACAAGAGCGCAGCGCGCATAAGGATTCAATGCTGACGTCGAACCAGGACAATCAATTAAACAAATATCAAATAGTTCATCTAGTTTGGCCAACTCTTCACTGAGTCGGTACTCATAACCAATTTGACTCGTTAAATCACTCGGTGAAGCAGACCGTCTTGTCGGAACTAAGTAAATAGTTCCAGTCTCATATTCACAAGTGACGACGACTTGTTCAATCGGTGTATAAAATGGATCGTTGTCTTCGAGTAGACAATCCAATAGCACTTTCCCTTCATAATCGTTCGTCAGACCTAATCCATTCGTTGAAGACGCCTGATCATCGGCATCAATCACGAGTACACGTAAGCCATCCCGTGCGTAGGCATGCGCTAAATTGATGGTTGTCGTTGATTTTCCAACTCCACCTTTACGATTGTACAATGCGATTTTCTTCATGACTGTTCTCCTTGTTCATCTGTGGCTTCAATTATATTGTCTGATACAGTTCGCTCAATCATTTCAGCTAGTAACTCACTGACACTACGATTATGTGCATGGGCATACTGTTGAAATTGTTCCGAAAGATCACTTGGAATACGCGCGGACAAGATCGAAGATGACTTTTTTTCTTGTTGAAATGGTTTCACTTTAAGGGGTGTATGAGTGTTCCCTTTTCGAAGATCACGGATCTGTTTGACCGTGAGTTCTTCTACCTGTCTTCTTTCACCATTGATATATAATCCTTGCTCGACAACCTCATCGACATTATCGAGATACATGAGTTCAAAAATTTTGGATGCTGGTAGACTGGTTAGCGATGACTCGAGTGGATGCAGCGTCTCATAGGCTTTTATATATCGTGAGGCAAGTGAGGCGGACATGGAGACCGCTTCTAAAAACGTCCCCCACTCTTTTTTATCATGCATCTCAGAACGGGCGATCACTAGACGTTTGCCAATCTCAAATACGGAAATGGTTTGTACTTTGGCGAGTTCATTGATTTCATGAACGAGGTCTTCAACTTCCTTTGAAATTGGCAGCTTTTGAACCAGTGAACTGATATTCGTTAAACCGCTCTGATAAGGGTGTTGCTCACTCGGTTTGATTTTATGAATGTTACGATTTCTGGCCTTCATACAGAATCACCTCTGGCTGTTCGGATCATGTTTGCCAACTCTCGAAACGGTTCAGATAACTGTTTTGATTCTCTGGAGCGGTATTGAATGACACTTTTTCCGCTATCCGCTGCTTTTTCAATAAATGTCGATCGTTTGATAACAGGTAAAATAGGCAACGATTCAGTCAACGCAATTTGTTCCATTGCTTCGAAGTATTCTTTATCGGCTTTTAACGTATGGTCCATCGCCACAGGCAAGACCCCGGCAATCTCTAAATCAGGATTATAGAATTTTTTCACCTTTTGTACGGTGCGAATGGTACTTCCTAGCTGATCAAAGACAAGCTTTTTCGGCATAAATGGAATAATGGTGGTATTGGCAGTCGACAAGACAACTTTTGAGAGTTCGTTGATCGAAGGAACTGAATCTAAAATGACCCAATCAAATTCATCTTCGAGCGGTGCAATCATATCTTTTAATAAGAAGAGCTTATCTTGCTCAGAGAGTAAGTTGATTAACCTTGCATTTCGTTCATTTGAAGGAAGAAGACTGACATGATACGTTTCGTCATCAAATAGAATGTCTTTGATATCTAAATTTCGTGTATGTACATCAAACATAGTCATGTATTTGATCGTATCGGATTCTTTTAACATTAGTTTGCTAAGAGAACCCTGGGGATCTAAATCAATGAGAAGAACACGTTCCCCTAACTCTCCTAATGCATAGGCCATGTTCAAGGAACAGGTGGTTTTACCCGATCCACCTTTCGAAATGTAAAACGTTAATATATTCATGTCCTCTCCCCTTTCTAGTTCTTATGATGCCACACTCTATTTTATGGAACAACTAAAAATAATGAACAACTGACATATTTAAATAAATAATTTGTATACAACCTAAAAATAGTTTGTATACATGTTTTATACTCTTAAATTTATCATCTAATTTGTATACATTTCGATGTCGAAATGTATACTTTCGACTCTCACCTCAAGAGTGTTTTACTATTTGAAACAGAAAAAAGACTACAACCTTGGGTTATAGTCTTCGAATTTGAAATTAGTAAATGAATAATACATAGAAACTTGAGCTAAGCCCTTATCAGGATATGTGAATACTAAAGGAGCATACAGTTTCTGGCCATACATATTTAAAGTTAAAAATACCGAACATGGAAACATAGATAAGATGAGATCAAATAAAAGCGAAGACAATCGTGTAGCTCTAATGATGTATACATTACATGTCAAATTGATAGGTTGGTTCCATCAGCGAAACAGAGAGTGATCCTAGTGTATAGACACCGTCATCTTCGTTGTGTAAATGTTCAAATATTGCATTGGTTGTGACACAAGGGGAACCGATTAGTTGTGTCACGTACTGATAGAAAATTTCAGTTGCAAAAATTTCATCTAACATTTGACCCGTAAATACGAGATCCTCAATATTTTCTCCTGCGTTTTTAAGTTCTAGATCTGTAATCTCATCACGATATGTCCAATGTCCATACTTTTCAATATTGTCAAAACCAGCGAATACATAATCAACATCATAGCGAATACTTTGTTTCATAGGAAAGACCTCCTAGAAGATGATATATACTTTATTGTATGAGGGGTATATAGGATTAAGTCATCATGGATGTGACATCTTCATGATATTGTATGAACGGTTTTTTGAACGATTACTATGATTTAAGTCTTTAGAGAATGTACATGTAATCAAACGCTCAGATCTAATCGATTAAGAGAGGAATACAAAACCATATTCTTATGAGTAAAAAAGATTAAATAGAATGAATAAGAATTAAAGATAGATTAAAAGAATTAGGAAAAATGAAAGTCCGAAAATCCTTTTGACACCAACGTTTTCGAGAGATTTAGAAGATTGTAAATATGTCAGCTATAGTTTCTTTTATTCAAAGGGGCTATTTTTTTTTCATTTCCTTTTTGATAAATCATATCCAACAGCCAATTTTATTCGCTATATATTTGAAATAAAAACGATTGTATTTGATTTTTTTCCAAAGATGTAAAATATAAAAATGACCTTATGAAACACAGGTCATATACGATGCCTTTTGATGGAATGAATCAACAATGGATATAGATTCGGGATGTTTTCATACAATTTTTCAAAATGAGGCATGCCAAAAAGACCATCATGCGATCGTCAATTTTTCCACTTTATGTTTTAGTTGTTGATGAAGGTAAAGAATCGGCTCATTGAAGAAGAGTTGATGCTCACTTGAATGAATTAAGTCTTCACGATGGTGAAGAAACGCTTGTTTCAAGTCAGCCAAGACTTCACGGAACGCTGATGCACCAAACGTATCACTCATTGAATAGAGAGATTCACGGCTTACTTTTAGTGCATCGAAATCGAAGAACTCACCAACGCGCTTACGCAACTCGAACCAAGCAATTTGAGCATCTGAACGCTCTTCTTCTCGGATCACTTTACTGTCTTGAGACTTGTCTAATGTCAATTCAACGAGGACTGGACGTGTAATATCTTGAACGCGTTTTTTAAGCGTGAGATTTTGCTTCACCACATTTAAGAAATGACGGCTGCCTTCTACAAGGGACACTTCAAGGAACTTCAAACGATCCATCATCTTTTGAATGGCAAGTTTGTGCCCACAGTATTTAGGCAAGAAGCCTTTAATCTCGTCATAGGTAAGGATGGCTTGGTCATGTGATTGAACATGGATATCTTTTTCAACTTGTACGAGTGTACGTAACGCAAGACGCAAAGCGTTCACGTTATCAAGCGTGAGCAGTTCGGAAAGAAGATCATGCCAAATAGACGTGTACCCGGTCTTCGAAACGACAGAGGCTCCGTCAACATAAAGGTCACGATAATTCTCAAGATAATCGGTCAGTTCAATCGAGAGCACTCCAGGGAAATGCCGGACAAGCCGTAACAAGCCATGGCTCTCAAATGTTTTTAAGTTATTATGTAAAGAACGGACAGATGTATGAGCGGAAGAAGCAAGCTCTGTATCTTCCATAAACTCAATCTTGCCTTGGTCATCTGCATAAGAAAGAAGTGTAAGGACATGACGAATCCGTGACTTTGTCCACTTAAAAGAAGTGAAGCATGTAGGGATGTTATAGTGATGCTGTTCATAGCGATAGTGATCAGCTCGTTTCGTCCAACGAGTTAAGCCACTCATCGCGACGAGTAGTTTGTTTGCAACTAAAATGTGACGGTTTTTGTAAGCCACGTACCCTACACCTCCTCTATCCTAAAATATGCTAGTTTTAGTATCTTGTTCTTTCGAGATAGTGTCAAAGTGTGGGTTTGGTACGATGAATCACGACCAAATTTGATGAAACGTTGATGTTAAGCCATTTTAGAGCTATAAAAATGTGTCATTTCAGTACGATGGTTTGCGACCAAATTAGGAGGAATTGCTTAAGAAAGCCATTTGAGAGTGATTCAGAGTAGAAATTTCATACGAAAAGTAGTTAAAATGTCGTTTCAGTACGACGGTTTGCGACCATTTTAATAAAAGTGTCGTTTCAGTACGACGATTCACGACCAAAACAATCGAAAATGCGGTTTCAGTACGATGATTTGCGACCATTTTTAAGAGACAGACACTTAATTTTTTTTTAGTTTTTCATCAAAAAGTTGAGAAGTGTCGTTTCAGTACGACAAATTGCGACAAAAACCAAATAAATGTCGTTTCGGTACGATGATCTGCGACCAAATTAAGAGGCGTGTCATTTTAGTACGGCAATTTGCGACCAAATTCAATTAAAATGTCGTTTCAGTACGCACTTTTACGAATCATTTCACCCTAAAGCGAACAATTTGGTAAGAATGTTCTTTCTAAATTATTCATAAGTGTCATTTCAGTACGACAAGCTTATGCAACTAATTAAAAAAATGATTTGTCCAAATCGCATAAATGTAGTTTGATAGGATACAGCTGATAATTAAATACTGGCACTCACCTGTATTTAATCCCCACTTCATCTAAAAACGTTCCATGTGAAACATAAACTATAGAGTAAGCATAGAAAAGAAGAAGCCTTCAATACAGTAGGCTTCTTCTATGTTTTGCTTCTATTAAAGTAGCAATGTATCGGGATGATTTAATAACTCCCATGATTCGAGCGGGTAAAATGTGAAGAAATAGTAGTCGCCCGAACGATGCCAATCTTTCAAAATAAATTCATGTTCTTTAATGCGATCAAGATTTGCCTCAAGTTCCCGCAAGTTCTCTGACTTTCGTGATTTATTAAAGCGAATCGAATAAGTAAATTGACGCCAATGCCGACGAACCGGGCTTTGCTCCCCTGTCTGAAGCGACGCAATGCGTTCTTTTTGAAGGACAAATGCCAAATGATAGGCAAAGCTCCCTTTCAACTGTTCAATCTGTTCACCATAGATACTGACGATTTGCTGCTTGAGTAGATCATCATACACTTCTTCAGCTACTGTGACGATGACCTGACTATCCGCAAGGGTTGTGGCGTTCTTGATGGTAACGGAAGAAAATAGGCCCCGGATAAAGAAATCTCCTTCTTCATTGTGCCCAGCTACTCGATAATAACCCAGTTTCATAAGGCGTTTTGTTGTTAAGTCGTAGCTCTTTCCACTCTTGTTAGCATAGAGTTTTTCAACTAATTGAACGAGCGGAAAGATGATCTTACGACTCGTTTGGAACGAGATATCCCGGTATGACAAGATCTCGGTGAAGGCCTCGAAGTCTTTTGCGTCTAAATCAGGCACTTTACCATTTAACTCTTGAATGAACTCTTTACTAACTAGAACAGAAAGGTTCTGTGGAACGCCATCTTTATATTTGGGGACGACCGAGTCGTAGTTCAAAAGCTCGAGATTAAGTTGTGACGCATCATTGAGCTTCTCATCAAGTTGTTCAGTTTTATTTTTGATGCGATCAGACATCCCGAAAAATGGAATATCAACAGCAAGTGTTGGTGAATGATGTGCTACACGCTTAGTTGAATCAATTTCCTTTGCAACTTCCCCTAATATCATGAGCACATCTGTTTTTAACGTCGTAGTTTTTTGATTGACGGTTTTTTGAGACCAGTACGGATACGTATGGATTAGTTGGTTTGGATCTTCTGCCCACTCTTCAATCTCAGTGATACAGAGATTCATATAGTCTTCAATTGTTTTCACGTGAAACTCTTTGTAAAGTCCTTCAAAACCTGCAACTTTTACATAAGCTGAGATCATGTCGTGTTTGGCTCGAAGTTCTTTGTTGTAACCACGATTCTCTTGATAATTTCGCACGGCTGTTTTTACCCAGCGACGCTTTAATTTCATAAAAGAGTAATAACGAATCTTCTTATAGGCGCTTTCGATATTTTCAAGCGCATAGTGCTCCTGATAGAGTGTTGAGACAAATTCCTGAATATCAAAAATGGATACACTATGGAGGATCTCCTCCATACCATGCTGCTTAATTGTATTAACCGCTTGCGAAATAATGAGTTGTTGCGAGCGGCTGTTGGAGGATGAATGATTCTCCATGTTAATCACCTCTTCTTCACTAAATATAGCACATTTGTAAAAAAGCATACTTTTGTAATTCAGCTTTTTATTTATTTCAAATACCGTAAAGTGTGCGCCGGCGCATACTTTTTTTAGAAAGGGACTAAAATTAAAATGATGTCTGAAATAAGAAGTGGATGTAGAAAAGATATATAGAAACATCGACCTGAAATTAAATTTCTAATTAGCAGTGTTACGACTGAAACGTGATACTCTATAAGAAAAAAGGAGATTGATTGGATGAACTTTGAAACGAAATATTTAATTAGATGGGGAATACCAGGATGGGTGTTCATTTTTTGGTTATTCTTTTATTTTTCATTTACGCAAAATGATTATTCCGAATTCATAAAAAATGTTCCGTTATTAATATCTTTGATAGTTGCAGGAGTTCCCTTGGGCTATCTAATTTATCAAGTCTATTTTGTCTGTTTTTGGAGTTTTAGAACAAAAGACAGTCTGAATAGATTTAGAACCGAATTAGGAGACAAGTTTTCTACAGATGCGAACTTTGGCAAGCTTTACGAAAATAGAAATAAAGATTACTACTATCTTGAACACGTGTGGCAATCTATGTTATTGGAACAGGATGAGGGAGTCCGTGCTTATTTAGAGGGGAGATATAGACATTTGTTGAGCACAATCCATGGGGTTGGAACATTGTTCGTCAGTACGACAGGGTCACTAATGCTTATCTTCTTCTTGTTAGTCCGGAGTTTAATCACAGGTGAAGAACCATTATTATTTTATATAGGTATTGTGATGCAATCCATTATTTTAGTTGCGGCTTCTTTTAACTATAGATACTTCTCCGATAATCTTCGAGCGTTTCAGATCAATATGTTAAATAAATACCTATCTTGAAGCGATGTACCAAAGGACTTAAATCATGGTTCTAAAAATACAAGATAGACTAGTGATTATAAAAATGCCTTATTAATTTATTTTTCATCTAAAAGGAGAGATGATTCATATATTCTAGAATCATCTCTTTTTGATGAAATATCTTTACTCGTTATGATGAAAACTTTCAGCATCTTACATATTCATTTGATTTACCAAATATAAATTTCAACCAAGTAGACACGAAAGCATTCATCATATTCTTGATGGGAAGTAAAAAAGAGTCTGGATAGAAGTCGATCTTTGCAAAAAGAACAATTATCATAACAAAGGTTCTTCCTCTTCGTTCTGGTTCATTTCAAAAAAGAAATCAATAAAATCTTTCCCGAACCTTGAGATTTCGAACTGCTCCTTAGATTTAAATTTAGGCTCTTTCAATTTTGGTAAACGATTGGACTTCGGATTCGAAAGTTTTTCAAGGTATGTAATAATATCTTTGAATGTCTTGGAAATTTCTTTGAGATCATCAACGACATTAAGATCTGTGCGAGTTGTCAATAAACCGATCCGAAGCAAATTTCTTCTTACTGCTTCATACTGCTCATAGGATATCCCATGTCTTTCCATGACATCATGAAATGTCTCTCTAGCACCCTCTTGATACCAGAAGCGAGTCGAATTCATTAGCCGTAAAACTGAAATGTCGATTATTCGCAATTCTTTCAACACGTCGTAATAAGTTAAAACAAAGTCTTCTGATAAAAAATCATGTTTCGTGATTTGTACAAATCCATTGACCATGTACTTAATTTTTTCTTCTTGTTGTTCGTCTATCGCCGAGTCTATTACATATTGAAACAGTCTATCAATCTGTTCTTTTTGTTCACTGGTTTTAGAATCGAGATTCGACTGAAGGGATTTCATCTTTAAATTTAACTCTTCAGCGACACGTAACATGTTTCTTTCGAAGCGAGCACGTTTATAGCCTTGAACTGCCCCTGATACCCCGGGGATAAATGAGCTCGCCGCATCTACAGCTAAATCACCTGCCGCACTTGCGATAGACTTCTTAGCAACTTCCGCACTTATTTCACTTCCTACGGTCAAAAATGTATCCAGAGCAAATTCACGACCAGATTGCTTCATGTCTTCTTTTTTGTCTCTACCCATTGAACTCATTCCTTTCATCATAAGTAACTATATTTTATAGGAAACACATAATAAACACCTAAATGAGAATTGACGTACATATTGCAAAAATTATTTCTACAGAAACAATAAATTCAGGAATAAGAAAATTGAGATTGAATAGATAAACGTTAAAGGAAAGGAAATCATAAAAAGGTACGAATCAAGAAAGAAAGACAATTAATATTGTAGTGTAAAAAAGAGAGTACTTACTTCTGACATTTGATTCTCGTGTTCTCCTGAAATCGTAATGCAAAAAAACGCTAGCACAAAGCTAACGTTTTCAACATAACCTGATAAGATTTAACATTTGAAAATGAAAGGAGAACCATTTAAGACTCCAATCCAATCATTATACTTAATCAGTAAGACAAGTAAATACGATTTCCTGAGGGGGCAGTAACAACAAACTTTTTTCGTTTCGTGCTTATCATAGCTCCGATAGCTTTTAACTGAAAAACAATGTTATCTCTCTTTTTATTCAAAGTGATATGATCATGATATTTACCATCAGAGATGAAACTCGCCTGCTCACCATAACGGCTGACGACCTTGAACCCCAGCCCCTTGTTTAGATTCTTGCTCATATCATTGACATGTAAATGAATATGACAGAGTAGTGTGGCGGTTGGCAAACCATCCCACGTTGATTCCGACGCGGCCTCTAGCAGCTTATCAGCCTCTAAGGGTTCTGAAGGCATCACGACTTCATTATTTCTCCAAACCCATTTTGATGAGTTACAATCAAAATAAATATCAATTCCGTTCCCATCCGTATCCGTCATATAGAGGGATTTGCTGACTAAATGGTCCGGGGCTCCTTGTAATGGATATTCTTGCTTTAAAAGCTGTTTGATAACTCTTCCTAAGTCGAAGCGATTAGGTAATAGAAAAGCTAGGTGATACAATCCCGTCGTACGACGAAATATTTGGGTCGCTCTTTCTGGCTGATCGATTGATAGCAACACAGTCATACCATCTGCAGTCAACTTGGCAACCTTTGACTATCTCTCGTAAATCTTAAAACCGATGACATCCTGATAAAAACGTAATGAGCGCTCGATATCTAACAATTTAAGGTGAACGTGACTGACAAAAGTGATAGGGGACGATGGAAGGCCATTTTGAATTTTTCTTATAAAGGTATTCTGATAACGAATCGAAACAGTGTGAATTTTCCACTACCGCTAAACTTGAAAATTCTTCTGAATTCACTTATTAATTCTCGCTGATGAATGGAGATGAGTCAGAAGTGAAGTCCTGTCTACTACTTTCTTTGTTTGACTCCTTCAAGAAAATTATGAATGTATTGTCCAACCTACTATTCTTGAGAACGTTAAGTGCCGATTGTAAGTCAGGGCTCGTTTTGTTCCATTGAACTCTTTCAATACGTTAAAAACTTCGGGCTTATCATCAAGGTAGTAGTCAAGGTTTAGCTCGGTTATAAATCCCCTTTTTTGATGATCTGCCATGACAGAGAAAAAGTGTTGGTCGCGGACCGGGAAGCCCTAAAGCCTCATCCAATATTTCGTCCGTTCGCCGTGTTCTTTAGGCCTAGTAATGATATAGAAGATATTATGTCCGTTGAGTATACGGGAGAATAAACGCCCCAAATGATCGTTATTAAGTATATTGAAGTTAATTAGGATTATCCAATCATCGTGAGGAGTGATCTCGTGGCAAAATTAAATCAAATAGTTGAGGAGATTTCAAATATTTTAAGTGGAGAAAAAGCTTATAATTTGCCGATTGTCTGTGGAAGATATGGGTTAGACGATGGAGAAGAAAGTGAGGCGTTCTCTAGTAAGAGGTTGTATGTCCAAAAGAGGTTAAAGGGGAAGAATCAACTCTTTCTTTTGGACCTTTCTAAAAGAATTATTGACGACTATGGAGAAAGTGCCAAGTCTCTATCAAAATTAATGTACAGTGTGAATCCCAAAGGGGTTTTTGAAATCAGTGAAATAACTAGAAAAAACATTTTTGATGAGCTATACAAGCGAACTGATTTATGGGGTAGAGCAGATGTAGTTTCTTTCTTTAAAAGAATTTGGGATTTAGACGCGATGCCTTCAAGAGATGGTAGATTTGATACCGCTGCTCAGGATATTTGGCAACACATGATTAATAATTATGACTATGATGAACAGTTCTTATTGGAGGAATACTTTGAATTATTGATAAAAAATGACCAAGAATTCATGAATTTTTTAGAGCAATTAGTTCATCCGATGATAAGAGATCAATCCTCCCAAGAGGCATATATCAATTTATTGAATGAACATTTGCATAGTGATGGATTTTATCTGTATCCTACTAGCCAACTCTCTGGATACCCGATCTATAAAGTTATTAGAATTCAAAACGGAGTGAGAGGCGAAGTAAAGAACCTTATTTTTGCTGCTGTAGGCGCTAAGCCAGAAATTATTATAAATGATTCTCTCAACAATGACATTGCCATCGTAAAGCACAAAGACAACTGTTTGGTTTATGAAAATCCAATATCTTCTGATGGATTGTACTGGGCAGAATTAGTTGATTGGTGGAGCGGTATGAATCCTACACTGACATCCTATAAAGAAAAAGAAGTTTCGCTGTATAAACGATTGTTAAGTTCGTTAGACTCTCCCCCAGAAATTACTTTCTTTAAAGCGTATTTTCAGTTATTCAGAGGTCAATATCATCAAAACCTGCCCGCACTAATCCCTCAAGTTTACCTTCATTATGATCCCTATACAAAAAGACAGCGGAATGGAGAAATTTATCTGCCACGTCAGAGAATGGATTTCTTATTACTTCTTCCAAATCGAGAAAGAGTTGTTATTGAAATTGACGGGAAACAACATTATTCAGAAGAAAACGTTGCTAGTCCTCAAAGGTATGCAGAGATGGTTTCGGCAGATCGGGATTTGAAGTTACATGGGTATGATGTCTACAGATTCGGTGGTTATGAATTAATGAATGAAGATAAAAGTGCTGAACTGATAAAAAACTTCTTTAACAGCTTCTTTAAGAAGTACGACATTAAAACTACAAATGCCTAATAACCAAAAATAGAAATTAAATATAAGTGGAATGTTAGTTTTTAGAGATTGAAAACAAGATGCTTTCCTGCTCGCTCTTCTTTATAAGTTGCAAAGGTTTTATTGATAATAGAAGAAAACCTAGCACGTCTATAATTGATTTATGCTGCCTTTAAGATGATGATAGGTATCTTAATGTTCAACGAAACAACTTTATCCGAGTGTTCAGGGATTTATTCAAATGGTAAGTCAGCGTTCGATATGTTTGAGAGTCGATCAAGTGATTGCAAGTAACCGTTCGTCGTGTTTATCGATTCGTGACCGACCAACTGCATAACACCAATTAGCGAATTGCCGTTAGCAAGGAGTTTCGTGATATAAGCACGGCGGAACCAATGAGGTGGATTGGTATTCTCTGCTGCTACAAACTCCACTGCCTTATGGGTCATTAAACGAATTGCTTCATATGTCATTGGGTTTCCTGACTTCTTTGTGCTGAAAGCGATGTAAGGAGAGTCCACTTCTTCAATTATCATGAGTGTTTGTAGTTGATTGATCAGATGACTCGCTTTTTCTGTGAGTGGGATTCGACGCCATTTATCACGTTTTCCTCTCACTTCGATATAGAATGTGTGTTTGTTCCGCTTCACGTCGTTGAATTTTACGGAGAGAAGTTCTGAAGCACGCATTCCGGTCGTCAACAACAAATAACCAATGGTTTCATTTCGGAGCTCTATGAGTTCCTTTTTTTGTGCTCGTTGAACTGTATGCCGAAATGATTCAGCAATGCGTTCAATCTCTTCAAAATCAACTTCTCGACGAAGGGGTTCTGGTCGTTTCTGATTTTTTACATGGAAAGCTAAGTTGTGTTGATGATATTGATTGATATGAAGGTAAGTTAAGAGACGCTTTAACATATTGTTCTTGCGTTGTGCCGTGCGAGGTGAATATTGCTCGTTTACTTCAAACAAATAACGATGAATATCTAGAACGGTTAAGCGCTTTAGACCTTCGGTATTGGTCATCACAAAACTGAGAACGAACTCGAGATCTTGCTTATAGGCACGACGAGTGTGCGGACTCTTATCAGCGTAGATTGGGAATAATTCCGTTGCCCAAAACAATTCAATCACTTCGATGTCAGTTAACGTATCGAGATCGATATGGTCCTTTTTCAGCGCCTCGGCTAATTTAGGATTCGCCCCGGTCAATTCTCGCAATGCCACTTCGAACGCCTGCTGCTTTTTCTTGATCTCCATGCTTCTTCCTCTTTTCTAATCAATTTTTATAAAAAATGAAAAATATGAATAGTATCTAGGTCTTTTTAATGTAATACGTATGTATTTTATTTAAAATACAATGATTATTATATCTGTTTTAGTGAATATAAAGTAATACGCCATTAACATATAAATCAAATAATAATCCTTAACTTGTGATAACCTTATATTATCACAAGTTAATATCGAATAAAAAAATATTTGTTATAAAAAAATGAAAAGGGAAAGGACATTCTATAATAAAGATAGAATGAGATTATTTAAGGTGATAAATGTATTAAAAAGTAATTAATATTATAAAAAGTGGGGAATCATGATTATGAATAAGCTAACTAACATTGTTTTTTTGACAGACATTGTAAAGCTTCCGAAAGATACGTTAAAAGAAATATGTACAGATTTTGACATTGATGATAATGGTCATGCTCATGAACTTGCTACATCAGTTTGGAATCACATTCAACAACACGGAGAGCAAATCAATGCGTTGGAACGATCAAAGAAAAGATTATTAGCAGGAAAAACTTCTGTAACGTGGTATCGTCTAGAACGAGGAACTGAATTCAAAGACATTAAAAATAAAATTATTCAGAATACAAATTTTAATTTGTTTCAAGAAACTCGAATTCCTTCAATTGAAAGTCTAACGACTGATCCAGTGATTGTTGCAGGAGCAGAAGGTGATGTTGAAACGCAGTATTATTTAAGATTCATGTACAAAAGTGGCGTTAGTCGAGAATATCACTTAACGGAAATGAAGACTTCACCTAGAAGTGAGATTACTACAGTATTTATAGACGAATCGACTGGTCTTATTGAAGTTAGATCAGATGCCCGTAAATCAGATAAAGTGGCTAAATCTCTTGCGAAATTAGTTGATAGTGAAGTGATATTAGAACAAGTTGTGGCACCTTACGGGACCAACATTGAAGAGATTGCCACTCAGTTAAATGGAGAGCTTATTGATGTGGTTTCAAAACCGGAATTTGTAGTAGAAGATCTTTCTCCTGCACAAGGTAGTGCTGTTGTAAAAATTCTTAATTCTCTAGATAGTTATTTGAAATCAAATGACATCTCAGAACTTGAAAACGATCTTATGGAAGCTAATGAAGTATTTGACGAGCAACTTCTTACTGTACCTTTCGCGGCGTTGATTTTGAACGGTTTAGAAAAGGTAGGATTTGGCGGGGAGCGCGAACTCCGTGGATTGTCTTTATACGATTCCTTAAATCCCTACCTTCAACACCAAGGAGGATTTATTAGATTTAAATATCCTGAAGAAGGCGTTGAAAAAGAATATACTATTAGATTAGGAATAAAGAGTAAAAGTATTTATTTCGCCACTTCTGCGACAGAAGATGTTATTGACTTTGTAAGAAGAAATGTTATAATTTCTTGAAGTTTAAATAATACTATTTTTGAACGAAAGGGGAAGAGAAATGTCATATCCTTGGCAAGAGAAGTATTTGGTCAACGAATATGTTGATACAATTGCACGTAGTCCAATTATTCGTTTTTATCCTACAGCTGTTGCTAAGTATGCAAAAACTTCCCCTAGTCGTACATTTAAATACTTAATTGAGATGGCCGAAGAAGGAAGATTAAATTTACTTTGGGAACTTCGTTGTCCAAACTACGAATGTTTGCGAACTATTCAAATTAGCAAAAATGCAAGTGACTTTCCCGTTGAATTTACATGTAGAACATGCGGGGAGTTTTATGAAGTGGATGAAAGCATGTATTTTCCAGCTTTTGAAGTTAACTCAGAATATAAAAAATTTATAAGAGAATCCTCTGCAACTAGTACTAAAAAAAAAACTCTCAGTCTGTCCCTTTCATGAATCCAGGAGTAGCTTCCTCTTGGTCGTCTAGTTTATTATCTGAATTGGATAATGGACAAATAAATTTTTTGAAGAAACATTCTCCATCTGTTGTATTTATTCAAATCGATCAAATTTTACATCATTCGGGAAAGGGCGCCGTTCATATGAATAATAGAGAAATCAAAGGAAGTTTCAATAATTCATCTTTAAATGGGAATTTTAACATTCAGTCAGATAACAATAATAACGAATTCAATGGTAATATTGATTCTGAAAAAATTGAACTAGCTTTTAGTGATTTGCTAGAGAACATTCAAAAAATCCCAGATGAAGATGAGCGTGATCAGGCTGAAACTAATTTAGAGTCTCTTAGACAAGCGGTAGATAACCATGACTCAGAAAAAACTAGTAAATTACTTCGATTATTGGGTAAAACTTTAGGGAACGTTGCCTCTTTAGCTACTATTGCCTCTGCTTTAGGTATTCCTTCTCCATTTTAATAACTTAGCTATATAATTATTTAAATTAGTTTTAATAAAGTCTCAGACCTTAGTTGTAAACAAGTAAGTGCCTATTTATTGCGAAACATCTTATAAGATTTGGATCTTCATATCCAAGTCTTATAAGATGTTTTTTAATAAGGTGATATATGATTAGACATAAGAAAATTAAATTAACATATCAATTCTCGACTTGAAACTTCCAAAAATAAATGTTGATTGAAATTTTGGTTTAGATATTAAAGTGATTCTTGAAAGCTTATTGGAATTTATTGCTATCAAAAAAAGTATTAATCGTAATATCTAATCCATTACAAAATTTTTGAATTGTACTCACCTTTGGATGCTTTGTACGTCCACTCATCAGTTCTGAAATCGTCGCTTGATTTAATCCACCTTTTTGAATTACTTGATGAATAGTCATATTACGTTCCGCTGCGAGCTCCTTCATCCGCTCGATGATTGCCTCGTTCAACTCCACTTGCTCACCCCACGATCCAAGTACTCTCTTCATCACTTATTCTTTATGAAGTCTTCTATTCCTCTACCCTACCATAATCTCTTAAAATCAAAATAATTGTCATTATTTTCTATACTCAAAGCTTTATTTTTTTACAGTTGTGCTACAAAACCGAAAATATTGAGTTACTGTTGCTCTTCATCCCTTGTACAGAGCGGATTCGACAAGAATCGTCAAATGTAAAATTTCTGACATATCAGAAAACTGATGATTTTTATTCCTACTCCTGCTATATTGGAACCAACAAAAGGAAACATCTGTTTGGTCGCCGCTCTGGTTTACAGAAAGGGGAAGGCTTATGTATCGATTCGGGGAGTGGTTGAAGGAGAACCGCCGGCTTTCAGGCTGGTCACAGATCGAACTATCAGAAAAGACATTCGGGGAGATCTCGCAACCCGCTATCAGTCAGTATGAACAGAATCGCTCGGTGCCGTCGATTGCCGACATCGATCACCTGGCCCGCGCGTTCGGGCACACGCTCGCGATGGTCCCGTGGGACGCTATCGATTTCGGATACGGAGCGAAGCGTTCCGTCACCAAACTCGAGCGCCGTCGGTTCGACCTGAAGGAACTTCCGCAGGCAGACTCGGTCCGTACGTTCGACGGGAAGACGTATGAACTGCACGGTTTCATCGGCATCGAGAAGGCGAGCGGTGAAGCGGTTCAGTTGACGCAACTCTACTATCGAATCCGTACGGTCGTCTGTGACGCCCACGTGCTCGCCAAGCGCAAGAACCCAGATGACGAGCTCATCCATGTCAAGAAGCGAAAAAGAGTCAGCCAGTAATCGACATCGACGCAGCAGCATATCCTTAAGGATGGTCTAATCCAATCACATATCGGCGTGTCCCTCACCAGTGACCGGGCGGGCGGGATCTACGCATAGATGGTTCGGCGAGAGTCGCCTAAAACTCGCCACAAGGTCACCACATCGTTCCGGGTCATCGAAAAACCCTGTACAGCTCCTTAGATTTTTGAGGAGCGGAGTTCGTGGGGGAACGGCTAGAAACCCACCGCACCGAATCCGACTGTCCTTAATGATGTGCTGCTGCACATCACGAGATCAAGGGAAGGAAGTGTGTACTGTGGCATCAAAAGAACAGAAACAGAACCGTAGCTTCGCCGAGAAACTCTTACGCATCCGTGGAAAGGACTATGAGGAATGGCTCGACGAACAACATCAACAGGTCATCCAGGACAACCAGGAACTCATTTTGGAGGCGCTCGAGGCGAAGCTCAGCTTCAAGTCGCCGACGCACCAGGACTAAGGAGGGAAAGACATGGGACTCAATGAGACAGGACTCAGCTTGCTTCAGTTCTTCCAAGGGCTCGCCGTCATCGCCGCAGCCATCGCTTTCGCGATCGGGGGCTTCTACTTCATCTTTGGCGGGGATCGCGGACGCTCGAAGGCCGTCGGCTGGCTTGTCGGGGGCGCGGTCGGTCTGATCATCGTCATGGGCGCGTTCACGCTCGCCGAGATGGTCGACCAGAATATTAAATTCTAATGCACACTCACGCAGCGTTCCAGTCGGAAGGCTTTTTTTGTTACTAGAAACGAGAGGAGGAAGGAGATGCTGTTTGTACGATTCACCGACGTGCCGGACACACGGATCCAGAACTATGAGCGGTTTACTTTCGCCGAGGCCGTCGTCGCGACACATGACCTGCATCATGCGCTCAGTAGTGAAGGGACTAGCTGTTCCGGTGACTTCCGGCTCTTCGATCAGAAAGACGAGTTGCTCTATCGAGGGACGTTCACGTTCGGGTCCGAAGGAACGTATCCGAACCTGTATCATCAGGTGAAAGATCGGGTACAACGGATCCGGACGAAGAAAGAGGATAACGCGAAGAAGATGTGGCTCCTCGACGAGATCGAGTCCGAGACACCGGACGACTATAAACGTCAGCCCGTCAAATCGAATCCGATTGTGTCATCGACCTATCAGTCGAAGCTGACCCGACTGCAGCGCCGCCTCATCTACGGGGCGGCCACGGCCGGGATTCTATTCACCTCCCTGTTCACTGCCACCCAATGGTTCATTGACAAGGAGGCCCACGCCGAACAGGTGACCGGTACTGAAAAAAGGTGGTTAGACGCCTACGAACAGGCGCTCCAAGGCGAAGAGTCTTCGCTCATCCAACTGTTGGAACGAAAAGATCGGTCCGAGGAAGGGAATGCCCTATTGGTCGATCTCTATCTCGCAGAAGGAGAAGACCAGAAAGCGCTCGAGCTCACGGATGACCCCATCCTAATCGAGACGAAGTTGGCCGAGCTCGATTTATCCGATAAAGAGAAATTGGGACGGCTTCAGGACTTCCAAGCGTCACATCCGACCGATGAGGGTGCGTTCGATATCGCAGTACTGGAACGGAACCGTGAGGTTGTGGCCAATACGAAAGACGTGGAGTGGACCGCGCCTCGCATCTCGGCAAAAGTGACTGCCTATCTCTATCTAGGAGATATCGAGTCCGCGAAGGAATGGGCGTCCAAAACGAACGATCCTGCCGTACAAGAAAAAATCGACGCGTACCAAGACATTACGGCCACGATCGACGGACTGAACGAGAAACTGAAGAAAACTTCTAGCAAAGACACTTCAGCTCGTGAGAAGATTCAAGCCGCTATCGCTGCTGAAGAAGGTAACCGAGAAACAATTTTTTATTCAAATTAAGGTAGGTGAAATAATTGAGAACTCCGTCTCTGTCACCACGATTCCCGATACGTCTGGTTTTTCCCGCCCTGTTCTGCCTGTTGGTGGTACCGCCCGGAATTTTTTATCTGCTGAACGGGGTCTACAACATCATTCGACAAATCATGATCCCAATTCTAAAAGACGGGCTGTTGGCCGGGGCGACGATTCCGACGCTCTCCCCCTCTTTGTTCTTGGAGGTAAGTCTTACCTCTTCGACCGTCTTGATCGGGCTGATTGTGTTCAGTCTGTTCATCGGACTGGTCGTGTTCGGCAAGGTATGGCTGAACTTCCGAGATCTGCGGAAGAATCAGAAAGGGAGCGCCCGCTTCACCTCATTCGATGAACTGAAACAACAGTACCGTCGCGTCCCGGACCGGAAGAAGCGCTATGACGGATTGGGCGGTGTCCCCGTCGGACGTGTCAAGAACGAGCTGTTCATCGATGACTCGCCCGTCAACAACCTCGTCATCGGGACGACCCGATCTGGGAAGGGCGAGACGTTCGTCTTCTCGACGATTGACCTATACAGCCGGGCAAGTGACCAGGCGAGTCTGATCATCAACGACCCGAAAGGTGAGCTCTTCGCCGCCTCGAAGGAGACGCTCGAGCAACGCGGCTATCAGGTCGAGGTGTTGAACCTGATGAACCCGCTCCAATCGATGTCGTACAACCTGTTGCAACTGACGATCGACGCATTTCTCGAGGAGAACTATTCGCTCGCCCAACAGTATGCGCGCTCGGTCGCGTTCATGTTGTACCATGACCCGAAGGCGCGGGACCCGTTCTGGGCCAACTCGTCAATCGACCTGTGTACGGCGCTCATCCTCGGACTTTGCGAGGAGTCGAAGGACACGCCGGAGAAGATCAACATGTACAACGTCGCGCTCATGCTTTCGGACCTCGGGTCGCGGACGGTCGTGACACGACAAGGACAGGAAATCTCCGCGCTAGACGAGTTCTTTCAACGGTTCCCGGAGAACCATCCGGCCCGGCTCCAGTTCGCGACGCTCCACTTCTCGGGTGGTCAGACACGGGCGAGTATTTTAGCCAATACCAATGCGAAGCTCGGTATCTTCACGTTGAACGGGACCGGGAAACTGACGTCGATGAACTCGCTCGACATGCGACGCATCGGATTCAACCGCTGGATCAGTGGACGGACTGAACCTTTGACACGGATCACGTTCAAATTCCCCGATGGGACAACCCATGCGCTCACGACGGACGACGACGGTAGCTTCATCGTGTACCATACGTCGTCGCTTCAATCTGGAAACACCGTTCAAATCTCGACCGACTCAGGTACTTCAACGATTCAGTTGGAAGCGCAGGACGAGGAAACCGGACAATTCGATTACTCTATCGACGGTTCTATCCAAATTCGTGAAGTGATGCATCAACTCCAACCTGTGGCGGTGTTCCTGATTGTCCCGGACTATGACCCGACATTCAACGTCATCGCGTCGCTCTACATCAAACAGGTATACACGGCGCTCGCCCGGGTCGCCTCGCAGACTATACAAGGCAAATGCGAGCGTCAGGTCGTTTTCTTACTCGATGAATTCGGCAACATGCCACCGATCGAAGGCATGGCCAATATCATCACCGTCTGTCTCGGCCGGAACATGCGATTCAACCTCGTCATCCAGGCCTACTCCCAACTCGAGAACCTATACGGAGAGGATTGGAAGACGATTGACGGCAACTGTGGGAATACGCACTATCTGTTGACCGCGGACGAGTCGACCGCCGAACTGATATCGAAGAAGCTCGGTGAGGCGACCATCGTCACGAAATCGCGGTCCGGGCAGACGTTCTCGCTCAAGAAATCGAAGACGGAGAACGTGGACGGTCGCCGGCTCATGACGGCGACCGAGGTCATGGGACTCAAAGAGGGCGAGATGCTCATCATCCGTGTCATCAAGCGTCAAGATACGAAGAAACGGCGTATCCAGTCATATCCGATTTTCCTGAGCGGCAAGACGGCGATGAAGTACCGCTACGAATACCTGGCGGACGACTTCGATACGGACCGCTCCCTGCATGACATCGACATCCCCTGCCGTCACGCCGGTCTCGATTTCGAACAGATCCGCGTCCGTTTCGTGAAGCAAGAAGACGAGACGGATACCAACGCGTCATCGAATCAGGAAAACAAGTCCTTGACGGTACGTGACGTGCTTCAGGACAGCATCCTGCGCTCGATGTTCGAAGGGCATGACATCGGCGGGATGTCCCTCCCCGAGTTCGAGACGAACCTGAACCTAGGTATTTACAACGTCACCGACAGCCAGAAGAGCTTTTTGAGCACGATGATTGCGAAGCGACTCGAGAAACTGAAGCAAGGCACACCGTAGAGAGGAGGCCGAACCCATGGCCGAGAGTGCGAGAGAGAAGCGAATCCAGA
>NZ_JACSKM010000013.1:0-71134 GCF_018617615.1 Exiguobacterium sp. s189
GATATAGCTCTTAAATTGACGAAGCTTGCGCTTCATTCAAAAATTGTAAAACTTATTTTTGCCTCATCGTTCAGTTTTCAAAGTTCGTCTGCCGCTCTTAGCGACTCATTTATAATAGCATCTGACTTTATATTCGTCAACTATAAAAATAAAGTTTTTTAAAAAAGAATAAATAAAGACGATTCCTATCATTTTTGATGAGAGGAATCGCCAGTCTCTTCTTATTGAAATGATACAATTTTCACTTCAGCCAAACGTGATAAATCATATTCAGTCTCATCCGTATCTTCTATAACAATAGGTCGCTCAATACGATTCGTATAGGCGTGAATCTTCCCCTGCACTCCGCTACTCAATAAAACGGTTCGACCGATTTCATAAAATCCGAGCAACGTAGCGAGAAGCGACAAGGCCTCCTCGTCATAGGCTTTATTCTGCCACATATAGAAGTATGCTTCTTCTGGCGAAAGTGGTTTTCGAAACGTTCGAGGTGCGGTTAACTGACAGAATCGATCAGCGACAATAAATAGAGGAGACGCGGGATTCAACTCCCGCTCGGTTAGACGTTTTGGAAAACCGGATCCATCTAAACGTTCGTGATGCTCTGTGATCAATTGATAGACACGCCCTCGTAGCGTTTGGTTACTTGGAAGCATTGCTGCCGAGACGAGTGGGTGTTGATATAGTAGCTCCCGTTCCATTTTTGTGAAATAACGCATATGAGACCATTTTCGAATTTTAGCGTAACTTGCATCAGCGAAATAAGAAGCAATTCCGTAATCAAATTGAAGTTGGTGCTCATCCCCTCGATATTTCGATAAGGCGCGTGCGACGAGTGCTCGATAAATCGCATGGTAGATGACATGGTTTTTTCGCAAAGGTTGATGCGTAAAAAAATGAACAACTGCTGAAAGCGGGAGTTCCTGACGAAATAGTTGATGAATGAATTCTAAACCTTCGTAAGGATTCGGGGCGATTCGCTCTTCCCACTGATCATAATGTTTCTCATATTGTAGAACCTGTTCGCAAAGAAGCTTTTCTTCTATAGAAGTGAAGATGAATTGTTCAACGGGTGCAACATCAATTGCTTCAATCTTTAAGAAACGGAGCAAACGTAGATGTTCATTTGTTAAATGAATTCCTGCCTCTAAGGAAGAAACGGGTGACAATAACGTCATACCAACATGTACAGCGGATAAGTTCAAACGCACGCGAATCCCTCCTATATATGAAAAAGGTCGAACGGAAACACCGTTCGACCTCTCGTCTTACTCATTCACATCAGACGATTCGTCGGCTCCAGGTGCTTCTACCTCAAACCCATTCTCCAAATCGACTGCTGATTCCTCTTCTAACTCATCTTTTTTCAATTTTGCGATAGTCGCTAGACGATCGCCATCTTCAATGTTCATCACTTTCACACCACGTGTGCTTCGACCCATCTGAGAGATAGTTTGCGAATCGATTCGAATCGCAACGCCGTGTTCAGTCATCAACATGATGTCATCATCTTCATCAACAACACGCATACCCACGACTGTTCCACGATCTGTCTTAATTCCAATGATTCCGGAACCGCCACGACCTTGTGTACGGAACTGCTCCATAGCCGTACGTTTCCCGAATCCTTTTTCAGTGATAATCAAGACGTCTTGCGTTGTGCGAACGATTTCCATTGAGACGACTAAATCATCGTCTTTCTTCAAACGAATTGCACGAACACCACGTGCCGTACGTCCCATCGATCGAACTTCTCCTTCGAGAGGGAAACGAATCGACATTCCTTGGCGAGTGACAATCAACATTTCATCATCGCTCTTCGCAAGGCGGACGGTGACGAGCTCATCTGTTTCATTCAAGCTGATGGCACGAAGACCGTTTTTGTTGATTCGAGCGTATGCCGAAAGTGGTGAACGCTTAATCAAACCTTCTTTTGTAATGAAGACAAGAGACAATTGCTCATCTGCCACTTCTTCTTCCGATTCATTCTGCGCATCCTCTGCCACCGTTTGGTTTGCCAGGTAACTGTTGAAATCGACAGGAATCATTGTTTCAACTTTTTCACCTTTATCGATTTGAAGCAAGTTAATGATCGGCATTCCTTTTGCGGTACGACTCATCTCAGGAATTTCATATCCTTTAAGACGGAAGACACGACCGAAGTTCGTAAAGAAGAGAATCGTATCGTGTGTCGATGCTGACAGCAAACGAAGTACGAAGTCTTCATCGTTCGTTCCCATACCTTGTTTCCCACGTCCACCCCGACGCTGTGCGCGGTATGAATCGGATGGAATTGACTTGATGTAACCTTCGCTCGTTAACGTGATCATCATGTCACGAACTGGGATTAAATCTTCATCCTCAAGTTCAACAATATCTGTACGAATCACCGTACGACGTGCGTCACCATACCGTTCTTTGATTTCAAGCAACTCGTTGCGAATGATGTCGAGAAGCAACTCCTCATCACCAAGAATCGCACGAAGTTCCTCGATCAACGCTTTCACTTCACGGTATTCGCCTTCGATTTTCTCGCGCTCCAAACCAGTCAATCGTTGGAGACGCATATCTAAAATCGCTTGCGTTTGCTCAGTAGAAAGTCCAAAGCGGGCAATCAACTTCTCACGCGCCTCGTCACCAGTACGTGTGCTACGAATGATGGCGATGACTTCATCCAAGTGATCAAGGGCAACACGAAGTCCCTCTAAGATGTGGGCACGTGCTTCCGCTTTATCCAAATCGAATTGCGTACGACGACGTACGACTTCTTTTTGGTGTTCGATGTAGTAATAGATGGCTTGTTTGATGTTCAACGTTTTCGGGCGACCACCTACGAGGGCAAGCATGTTCACTCCGAACGTCGTCTGCATCGGCGTTTGCTTATACAAGTTGTTCAAGATGACACTCGCATTCGCATCCCGACGAACTTCGATGACGACCCGCATCCCGTTACGGTCGGATTCATCACGCAAATCTGTGATTCCTTCGATTTTTTTATCACGTACCAAATCGGCAATTTTCTCAACGAGACGTGCCTTGTTGACTTGATATGGGATTTCATGAACGAGGATCCGTTCACGACCGTTTTTCAACGTTTCGATTTCGGCTTTCGCACGCATCGTAATCGATCCACGTCCCGTTTCATAGGCACGACGAATCCCGCTGCGTCCCAAAATCTCTCCCGCTGTCGGGAAGTCAGGGCCTGGGATGTGTTGCATCAATTCAGCAATCGTGATGTCTGGGTTATGAGTAAGAGCCAACACCCCATCGATGACTTCATTCAAGTTATGCGGAGGAACGTTCGTTGCCATCCCGACCGCAATCCCGCTCGTTCCGTTGACAAGGAAGTTCGGGAAACGCGCCGGAAGAACGACCGGCTCTTTCTCTTCACCATCGAAGTTTGGTTGATAATCGATTGTGTTTTTGCCAATGTCTCGTACGAGTTCCATCGCAATCTTAGACATACGTGCCTCGGTATAACGCATCGCAGCGGCCGAGTCGCCATCGACTGAACCGAAGTTCCCGTGACCGTCGACTAGTTCGTAACGATAACTGAAATCTTGAGCCATACGAACCATCGTTTCGTAGACGGCAGAGTCACCGTGTGGGTGATACTTACCGATCACGTCCCCGACGACACGCGCCGATTTCTTATGTGGCTTGTCCGCACGAATTCCGAGCTCGTTCATCGCATACAAAATACGACGGTGAACCGGCTTCAAACCATCTCGCACGTCCGGAAGGGCACGTGATACGATGACGCTCATCGCATAGTCCATGAACGACGTTCGCATCTCTTGGCTAATATTTATATCCTTGATATTTTCTTGTTCTGCCATTCGTTATTGCCTACCCTTCTTATTAAATATCGAGGTTCTTCACGTAATGGGCGTGAGATTGAATAAAGTCACGGCGTGGTTCGACGTTGTCACCCATGAGCGTTTCAAAAATCTCATCTGCTTCAATCGCATCTTGAAGATCAACGCGAAGCATCGAACGCGTTTCCGGGTTCATCGTCGTATTCCACAACTGTTCAGGATCCATCTCTCCAAGACCCTTGTAACGTTGAACGCTATAACGTGCGTTTTCAGGAAGTTGTGCAAGTGTAGCTTGTAACTCTCGCTCGTTTTGAACATAGATTGTTTCTTTACCGTGCTTCACACCATAGAGCGGTGGTTGCGCGATATAGACGTATCCACTTTCTACGAGTGGTCGCATGTAACGATAGAAGAACGTCAATAACAGCGTACGAATGTGCGCTCCATCGACATCGGCATCGGTCATGATGATCAGTTTATGGTAACGTGCTTTTGATAAATCGAACTCATCCGCAATCCCTGTTCCGAGAGCCGTGATGATCGTCCGAACTTCTTGGTTGGCCAAAATCTTGTCAAGACGTGCTTTCTCGACGTTGATGATTTTCCCTCGAATCGGCAAGATTGCTTGGAAGTGACGATCACGACCAGATTTCGCCGAACCACCCGCTGAGTCACCCTCAACGATATACAGTTCAGATTTCGAAGCGTCTTTCGACGAACAGTCAGCCAATTTCCCTGGTAATGAACTGACTTCGAGAATACCTTTACGACGTGTCATCTCGCGTGCGCGTTTCGCAGCAAGACGTGCGCGTGCTGCCATCAATCCTTTGTCGACAATAAGACGACCGACTGATGGATTCTCGAGCAAGAATTGTTCGAACGTGTCACTGAATAACGTATCTGTCGCCGTACGAGCATCGGCATTTCCAAGTTTCGTCTTCGTCTGTCCTTCGAACTGAGGTGCCGGGTGTTTGACGGAAACGATCGCCGTCAATCCTTCACGGACATCATCCCCGGAGAGACTTCCGTCGGCCTCCTTCATCAATCCGAATCGCTTCGCATAATCATTGATTGAACGTGTGAGTGCTGTCTTAAATCCAGTCTCGTGCGTCCCACCTTCATGTGTCGGGATGTTGTTCGTGAATGAGTAGATGTTACTTGCGAAACCTTCGTTGTACTGAAGGGCAATCTCTACCTCAATTCCATCTTTCGTTCCGTGCACATACACAGGCTCTTCATGAATCGATGCCTTCGAACGGTTCAAGTGCTCGACGTAAGACTTAATTCCGCCCTCGTAGTGATAATTGCGTTCAATCGTCTCATCGCTACGATCATCTTTTGCGACAATCCGTAGCCCTTTGTTTAAGAAAGCGAGCTCGCGAAGACGTGTTGCTAGCAAATCAAAATCATACTCGAGCGTTTCTTGGAAGATATCGCCGTCCGGGAAGAAGCGGACAGTCGTTCCTGTCGTATCTGTCGTTCCGACGATTTCAAGTTCGCCTTGTGGCACGCCACGTTTGAACGATTGATAATACACGTTGCCGTCGCGACGGACGAACACTTCAAGTTTTGTCGATAGTGCGTTGACAACCGACGCCCCTACACCGTGCAAACCACCTGAAACTTTGTATCCGCCACCGCCGAATTTACCGCCGGCGTGCAATACCGTGAAAATAACTTCAACGGCAGGTCGACCTGTTTTCTTTTGAACGTCTACTGGAATCCCACGTCCGTTATCTTCGACAACGATGGAGTTTCCTGGCTCAACCGTCACTGTGATCGTGTCACAATAACCTGCAAGCGCCTCATCGATTGAGTTATCGACAATCTCCCATACTAAGTGGTGGAGACCGCGAGAGCTTGTGGAACCGATATACATCCCTGGACGTTTACGTACAGCCTCTAAGCCTTCAAGAACTTGAATCTGATCGGCGCCATACGCTTGCAATTCTTTTTCGTTTTCATTACTCATCGGTTATTTTCACCTACTATACATGATTTGGTGTTCCTTCTTACCACGATTACACGGATTCTGTTTCGACTTCACCTTGTTTCACGTGAAACACTTTGGCTTGTTGAATGGTTTCATGTGCGATTCCATCAATGTTTGTTGTCGTCAAAATCGTTTGTACTTTTCGTCCCATCGTATCGAGTAGATGGGTTTGGCGATGATCGTCAAGTTCAGATAACACATCGTCTAATAACAAAAGAGGATATTCGCCCACTTCTTCATGAATCAATTCAATTTCAGCTAGCTTCAATGACAAGGCCGCCGTTCGTTGCTGACCTTGTGAACCGAACGTTTGAACGTTTCGATCGTTTACGTACAATTCAAAATCGTCACGATGCGGACCAAATAAGGTCACACCTCTTCTTCGTTCGTTCTCTCTTATTTTATCAAACTTTTGACGATACGTTTCAAACATCTGTTCTTTTGAGAAACGTTCTTTTTGGAACGTGTCAGAAACGTATTGAATCGTCAGTGTCTCCAACTCACGTGTGATCCCAGAATGAATCGGATTGGCCCATTTTTCGAGTTGATCGATGAAATGATAGCGTCTCATCACAATCTTCACGGCGAGTTCAATCAATTGATCCGTCAATACTTCGAGTAACGTCTCGTCCCCACCCTTAGTGGATAACTGCTTCAACAAGGCGTTTCGTTGTTTTAACGTCTTCAAATATTGATTGAGCTCATGTAAGTACACGGGACTGACCTGACCGATTTCCATATCTAAAAATCGCCGTCTCCCTTGTGGACTGCCTTTGACGATGGCTAAGTCTTCAGGGGCGAACAAGACGACGTTAAATGCGCCGACATAGTCACTGAGACGACGTTGTTCTAAATGATTGAGCTTTGCTTTTTTTCCTTTAGGAGAAAATGAGAGACTCTGCACGGATTCGCCGGTGCGTTTATGAATCCGTCCTTCGATACTTGCGGCATCAGCTTCCCAACCGATCAATTCTCGGTCTTGTGTCGTCCGATGCGATTTTGCGAGCGCAAGTACGTAAATCGATTCGAGAAGATTCGTTTTTCCTTGGGCATTCTCACCAATTAGAACATTCGTCTGTTCTGAGAAATCTAGCTCGAGGGTTTCGTAGTTGCGATAATTTTGCAATCGGATCGACTTTAAATGCACGTCAGTTTCCCTCGATTTGATATTCCCCGAAGCCTTCGACCTCGATTGTATCTCCATCTCTCAATTTACGACCACGGCGTTGATCCTGCTCACCGTTCACTTTGATCATGACATCTTCTAAAAAGAACTTTGCTTGTCCCCCACTTGAGATGATGTCTGCTAATTTTAAAAATTGTCCGAGCGTTACATACTCGGTTGTAATCGACACTTTTTCCATGTCGTCACTTCCTTTCTCACATGCTGATCTGAAAAAATCGCCATACATATTAGTTTATCGAAAATCGTCGAATAAGGCAAAAAGAGGGATGACAAGGTCAGACACCTCATCATCCCTATCCGCTGCTTACGATGTGCGGACTGGTAAAATCAGTTGAAGCACGCTATCTTGCTCTACCGGTCGTAGAATGAACGGTCGCATCGAACCCGTGAACTGGATTTCGATTTCAGATGCATCGAGCGCACGAAGCGCATCCATTACAAACTTAGAGTTGAAGGAAATTTTCAATTCTTCCCCTTCAAGCGATAAGATGCTGACACGCTCAGACACTTTACCGACTTCAGGTGAATGTGAAGATACTTCGACTGCTGTCGTATCTTCCGCGACAAATTTAATCACGTTGTTCCGGTCAGCACGTGCTAAGAGTGACGCACGGTCGATGGCTTGTAAGAATTCTTTCGCATTCATGCGCACCGCTGTACGATATTCTTCCGGAATGAGGCGTGACGTGTCTGGGTACGCCCCGTCTAACAAACGCGAGAAGAATGAGATATTTTTCATGCGGAACAAGATCTGCTGGTCTGTCAGTACGATTTCAATCGGCAACTCTTCACGATCGAGCAATTTAGCGAGTTCGTTAAGTGAACGACCAGGGACGACGACATTTTGGAACGTCAAGTCGTTATCTGTCTCAAAACGAGCACGACGAAGCGCCAAGCGGTGGCTGTCTGTCGCTACACATGTAAGGAAGCCTTTCTCAGCAGAGAAGTTGACTCCTGTTAGAACAGGGCGTGTTTCTTGTGAGGAAACGGCGAAACTCGTCTGACGGATGATTGTCTTCAAGAGATCCGCTGGTAGATAGAAACGACGGTCGCTCGCAAGTTCTGGCAGGCGAGGATATTCGTCCGGGTCGAGACCGTTCAAATGGAATTCTGCCTGGCCAGACTCAATTCGTGTCATGAAGTTTGGTGACACTTCGAGTGTAACTTCGTTCGTCGGCAACTTCTTCACGATTTCTCCTAAAAAGCGCGCATTTAATACGACACTTCCAGCACGCTGAATTTGAATGAGTTCGATTCCACCTTCTTCGATTGGGATCAAACGTTCAATCGAAATTTCAGTGTCACTTCCTGTCAGTGTTAAACCGTCCGCATGAGCTTCAAGCTTTAAGCCTGTCAAAATTGGAATGGTCGTTCGTGAAGCCACAGCTTTGGATACATCTTGTACGGCTTGCATGAATACATCTCGTTGAATCGTTAAATGCATGTGGATAATTCCTCCTAAGGTGAAATGAGTCATTTACTAATGATAATAATAGTATTAATTAAGTCATAATAGTAATAAGGGCTGTGGATACTGGGGATAAGTCCCCTGAAGCATACGTATGAAGCCATTTCGCCTGTGAATAACTTGTGGATAACTAAGGTGGTTTATCCACAGGATATCCACAGAGAATCCGTCATCAGTTAGACAGTGCTTTTTTCAACGTTTGAATCGTCTCTTGCATTTCCACATCGTTTTTCAGAAGCGTGCTGATTTTCTCATGTGCATGAATCACAGTCGTATGATCACGCCCTCCAAACTCTTCCCCGATTTTCGGTAATGAACTCTCCGTCATCTCACGAGATAGGTACATCGCGATTTGACGTGGGAATGCCAACGTTTTTGTGCGTTTTTTCGAGTTCAACTCTTCTACTTGAATGTTGAAGTGTTGACCGACGATTTCTTGAATGTCACGAATGACAATCTTCTTCGCTTCCTGGACCGGCATGATGTTATGAAGCGCTTCTGCTGCTACGTCTGGGTCAATCGGTCGCCCAACTAGTTTTGCGTAAGCGACAACACGTGTCAACGCCCCTTCTAGCTCACGAATGTTCGTATCGATTTGATTCGCAATATAAAGCATGACCTCGTTTGAAATATCGAGACCTTCAGCAGTCGCCTTTTTACGGAGAATCGCAATTCGTGTCTCGAGGTCAGGTGGTGTGATGTCCGTAATGAGTCCCCATTCGAAACGCGAACGTAGGCGGTCTTCTAATGTCGGAATTTCTTTTGGTGGTCGGTCGCTTGAAATGACGATTTGTTTCTGATCATTGTGTAGCGCATTAAAAGTGTGGAAAAACTCTTCCTGCGTTTGTTCTTTTCCTGCTAAGAACTGAATATCATCAATCAGCAACACATCGATGTTCCGATAACGATTACGGAACTCGCCTGTTTTATTGTCTCGAATGGAGTTGATGAATTCATTCGTAAACTTTTCAGAAGAGACATACGCAATCCGAGCTCCTGGTTTTTGTCCTTTTACATAATGACCAATCGCATGCATCAAATGCGTTTTCCCAAGTCCGACTCCCCCGTAAATAAATAGTGGGTTATATGCACGGGCTGGCGCTTCAGCAACAGCGAGTGATGCGGCGTGGGCAAATCGGTTCCCCGATCCGATGACAAACGTCTCAAAGATATATTTGTCATTCAGCTGTCCGAGATCCCCTTCCTCTTTTGAAGGTAATGGTAAAGGCTGTTCCCTTGTTTCCGTCACGGCAATGGATTCTTGTGACGATCCATCCGCTGGAGCATACTTGTGTGCTTGAGATTCTTCAATAAAGTGAATTTCGAGCTTATTGTTTGTGATTTCTTCGACCGTATCTTGTAAAAGTGACAAGTACTGTCGCTCTAACCACGTAACGATAAAACTGGCCGGCGCCGACACAACGAGTGTCGTTCCCATCAGTGATATCCCCTCGGTTGATTTCAACCACATGTCAAAACTAGCTTTTGGAGTTCGTTCCTCTTCTTCAATCACAGATAAAACGTTTCTCCAAATCTCGCGAGCATTCTTCAATGAAAGACCTCCTTTACTCACATGTTTGGTAAAACTTATTCACACGATATACACATACACTATTCTATAGTAGAAACTAGGGTTATCCCCAGAGAACAAAAACTGTGGATAAAGTTATCCACATGGTGTTCATTATGGGGATAACACTTATCCACAGCCTGTGTATATCTCGGAATCACGAATTGTTCATCCACAAGTTTGTGCACATTCAGTTTAGCAAAATAAAATAGACGTGGCAATGCTTTTCGGTATTTATCCACAGATAAAGAAAAGTATCCACACCCACTTATCCACATGCTGTGTGTTTTGTGGATAAACTGTGGATATGTTGTGGATAAAGGTGTTTAAAGAGAATGGCAATTGAAAAAGTTATGCACAAAAGAGGAGGAAGTGAATCGAAAGAAAGTTTTTGTAAAAGAAGAAAATGAAAAAATAAAGAATTCGGACGTGAAAAAAGAAGAGTTATTCACATATAAATGTGGATAACTTCTTGAATATGTGGATAAAATGGCTCAACATCGCTATTTATAAAGACCGTTTAAGAAATACGTAAAGGTTTCGTATCAATCTAGTTCCATACAAGCCGTTCTAGACAAAGCTGAATGATCCCAAATGATCCTTCTCGATCACGTGATCGACCCGATTCGAAAACCATTCGAAAATACATTGACAATTGTTGATTCGATTTATATAATCTTAAAGACTGCCTTAAATGAAACTATAACTTGCTAATAGAGCGTTAATCTTGAGGAGGTGCTGTAACCATGAAACCAACTTTCAACCCTAACAACCGTAAGCGTAAGAAAGTTCACGGATTCCGTGCACGCATGGCGACTAAAAACGGTCGCAACATTCTTGCTGCTCGTCGTCGTAAAGGCCGTAAAGCCTTGACTGTATAATTTCGAATGAAGATTGCCCGGGGATCCTTTCCTCGGGCAATTTTTTAGTTTGTCACAGAAACGTAGCATTTCATGGATTCTCCCTCGTTCAAATGATGCGGATATGATATGATGTTAGTTGACGATTTTTGAAGCGAAGGATGGAGTGAGAATTTTGAAAAAAGAATACCGCCTGCAAAAGAATGAAGAGTTCCAAGCGGTGTTTCGCGAAGGACGCTCCGTGGCCAATCGTCAGTTTGTCGTCTACACGCTCAAAGCGGATCAAACGCATTTCAGAGTGGGTCTTTCTGTCAGCAAAAAGCTTGGAAATGCTGTAGAACGAAACCGCATGAAACGATTGATGCGTGAGTCGCTTCGCTTGCTTGAACCGAACGTTGCGCCGAATGATTATGTGATCATCGCCCGGAAGCCTGCGACCGCATTGACGCAGTCGGAAGTGACCGAGAGCTTGAAACACGTATTCAAACGAGCCAAGGTCTGGAAAAAGCAAGGCCGGTGACCATGACAATCTGAATTTGTTCTCTCATATAATCAGAGTCTTATAAGATTGCCCGATCGACGTGTGCGTTAAAAAAGAATTGATAAAGAAAGCGTAGGAGGAACTATGAGCAAAAAGCTAAAATTAGGATTACTCGCTGCCATGACTGCGGTCATTATGCTGATGGCAGGCTGTGTGGATCCGTCTACCATCCAAGCCGAACCAATCACGGCTGACACAGAAGGTTTCTGGGCGAAGTACTTTGTATGGCCGCTCGCATGGCTCTTGAAGGAAGTTGCTTATTTAGTGGGTGGCCCATGGCAATATGGGATTTCAATCATCATCGCGACAATCATTGTTCGTTTGTTGATTCTCCCGCTCATGATCAAGCAGACGAAGAGTATGGGTGCGATGCAAGTCTTGCAACCAGAAATGCTGAAGCTTCGTGAGAAGTACAGCTCAAAAGACCAAGAAACACAACGTAAACTCCAGGAAGAGATGATGAAGCTTTATCAAGAGTACCAAATCAACCCGCTCGCTGGTTGCTTGCCAATCTTGATTCAGATGCCGATTCTCTTCGCATTCTATGATGCGATTCGTCGTACACCTGAGATTTTCGAAGCGGACTTCTTATGGTTCGATCTCGGTGCTCCGGATCCGACGTTCATCTTGCCGATTTTAGCGGCAGTCTTGACGTTCGTTCAACAAAAAATCTCAATGGCGGGTCAAGAACAGAACCCACAATTGAAGATGATGCTCTATATCTTCCCAGTCATGATTTTCATCATGTCGATCAACCTTCCAGCCGCACTCTCATTGTACTGGGTAGTCGGTTATATCATCTCAATCATCGTCACGATGGCAATCATGCTTCCGATGCGTGAGAAGATGAAGGTTGCAGCAGAAGCGAAAATCGCAGCGAAAGAAGCAGAGCGTGCAGCGCTTGCTGAAGAAGAGAAGAAAAACAAAAAGAAAAAACGTAAATAATCGTTAGGCTGGGTGTCTTCTGACACTCAGCTTTTTTTGTGGGATTGTATGTTGAGAAGACGGGAATAATGAAAGAAACGGGTAAATGGAGGTGTGGAAACATGGAGACATTTATTCATCGTGTAGAACGTTCGACGTTATGGCAAGCCATCCTTTACTTTGTGCTCGGTGTTCTTATTCTGCTATACCCTCGATTTTTCTTTGATGTCATGGTGTACGTGATTGCCGGATACTTGGCGATTATGGGCATATGGATGATCTTTCAGGGAGTTCGCAGACGACAAGGCGGATTACCGCCCGCTTTCTTTATGGGTCTCATCTATTTGATTTTGGCAGCGGTCGTCTTTTTCTTCGCCGAGACGCTGGCCAGTCTACTCCCGATTTTAATCGGGGCGCTGTTTTTATTTGGAGGAATCATTCGCCTCATTCAGGCGCTCGGTTACCGTCAATCGATGGCAGGACGATGGCTCTGGTTTTTGATTGGCAGTCTATTGTGGATTGGTGTCGGGATTCTCATGTTGACGAATCCGTTCAGTAGCCTACTTGTCCTATTCCAGCTTTTCGGTGGAATCCTCATCGCCATTGCAATTCTAGAATTGTTCCTCTATTTCACGATTCGTTCGACGAAACGACAAGCACGTTACTAAAAAACAAACCGTCCTCTTTCAAGGGCGGTTTGTTTCTCGTTGAAGCAACTGTTCCATAAACGATCCGAACACGTTGTAGCCCGATAAAGATTGGAAGAAAGGTTGTTCTTCTTTAAGTCGCTCGATATAGAGTCGGGCGGCTTTTTCATGATTCGCTGGGGTCAATTGATCATAAAATGAATGTAGGTTGATTTCTTGTCGCTGCGTCACATCCTTTAAACCTAGGGAAGCCCTGTCCGGTGTATGGTGAGCGGCTAGCACATATGCAAAATGGACCATTCCTTGACGAAGCATGTCGGTTGCCCAAATGTCGTTACCGCGATTTCTGGATTTTGTATATTGGAAAAAGAACCAAACGGTATCGAATGCATGGTCACTGATTGCCGCTTCGTCTAATTTCAAAGAAGTGGCGTGTCTAGCAAGTCGCTGTTGTGGGTCGTAGAGCACATGAATCGAATCTTGATGGTTCAACGTATCTTGCGTGACCGTGAACAGGTCGAGGTGAAGAAAATCGTCGAATACGACGATGAGTTGTGGCGCAACGATGTGAATCTCGTCTTTTAACAGAATCGGACGGTAGGCGTTTAAATGCTCGAGGCGTCTAGATAAAAAGGAGGCCTCCTCATCGGGGTGCACCATGACATAGAAGTCGATGTCTGAATGCTCATCGGCTTCTCCCCTGCCGAAAGAGCCTTTCAAAAAAATTGCTTGAACCGCTTCGTCGTGCTTTAATCGCTCGGTGATGACTCGAATTGCGTCTTGCTGGTTCATATAGATGTCCTCTCTTCTATGTAAATATATTCCTTTATTGTACGAAAATAATGATAGGAACTGCAATGACTTCATCGGCGGGTGAACTCTTTCGTTCAAGTCGAATATCGTGTATAGTAGGTTCGTTATGCATATGATAGAAGAAGATGGTTTAGGTTTGGAGGGAGAAAGATGCTAGAGTTTGACACGATTACAGCGATTTCGACGCCGATGGGTGAAGGTGCCATTGGAATCGTCCGATTATCAGGCGATTTGGCGGTCGAAACGGTGAACAATGTGTTTTCTGGAAAAGACTTAACAACGGTCGATTCACATACCATTCATTATGGAACATTAAAACGTCCTGATACGGGCGAAGTCGTAGATGAAGTCATGGTCAGTATCATGCGAGCACCAAAGACGTTTACACGAGAAGACGTCGTCGAAATCAATTGTCACGGAGGCGTCGTGGCGGTCAATCGTGTGCTAGAACTCATTCTCGACCAACCCGACATCCGCTTAGCAGAACCGGGCGAGTTCACGAAACGCGCCTTTTTAAATGGCCGCATCGATTTATCACAAGCCGAGGCGGTCATGGACTTGATTCGTGCGAAAACGGATCGGGCGATGAATGTAGCCATGTCTCAAATGGAAGGACGTTTGTCACGACTCGTTCGCGAATTGCGTCAACAACTGCTTGAGACGATTGCGGCAGTCGAGGTCAATATTGACTATCCTGAGTATGACGCCGAAGAGATGACACAAGCGATCGTCGAAGAGAAGGCGGGCGAAGTTAAACGAATCTTAGAGCAATTGCTCGAGACGGCGCGACAAGGAAAAATCTTGCGCGAAGGTTTGGCAACGGCGATCATCGGGCGACCGAACGTCGGAAAATCCTCACTCATGAATACGCTCGTGCAGGAGACGAAAGCGATTGTCACGGAGATTGCCGGAACGACACGTGACACGATCGAGGAATATGTCAACGTGAAAGGTGTTCCGCTCAAGTTGGTGGACACCGCCGGTATTCGCGAGACAGAAGATATCGTTGAACGCATCGGCGTAGAAAAATCGAGGAAGGCTTTAGAAGCAGCGGACTTGGTCCTTCTCGTCTTAAACGGACATGAAGGGTTGACTGTCGAAGATGAGGCGTTGTTTGAGGCCGTCAAAGGGATGAATGCGATCATCATCATCAACAAGACAGACTTGCCACAAAACATGGATTCTTCTAAGCTAGAGAAACTAGCGGCAGGCCGTCCGATCGTGGCGACGTCGCTCTTACTAGATGAGGGAATCGATGCACTTGAAGCGGCGATTGCGAACCTCTTCTTTGCAAAAGGCGTCGAGTCACAAGATATGACATATATCTCAAACGCTCGACACATTCAATTAATCAAACGAACGATTGGTCAAATTGATGAGGCACTCGGTAGTGCTGTCATGAATATGCCAATCGATATGGTCCAAATTGATTTACGTCGGGCATGGGATACGCTCGGTGAAATCAATGGAGATACCGTACAAGAGAGCTTGATTGATCAGCTCTTTTCACAGTTTTGTCTTGGGAAATAATAAGGAGGAACAAATATGGCTTATACGGCAGGCGAATATGACGTAATCGTCATCGGGGCCGGACACGCAGGGATTGAAGCGGCACTCGCATCGGCTCGGATGGGTGCCAAAACAGCGATGCTGACGATGAACCCTGATATGGTCGGGTTCATGTATTGTAACCCGTCAATCGGTGGACCGGCGAAAGGGATTGTCGTACGTGAAATCGACGCACTCGGCGGAGAAATGGGTCGTGCGATTGATGCGACGTACATCCAAATGAAGATGCTCAACACGTCGAAAGGTCCAGCGGTACGTGCGCTACGTGCACAGGCGGACAAATTCCAGTATCAAAATCATATGAAGAAAGTGCTAGAAGACGAGCCGAATCTATTGCTTCGTCAGGCACTTGTTGAACGATTGCTCGTCGAAGACGGAGAAGTTCGTGGCGTGGTAACGAACACGGGTTCAGAATATCGCGCGAAAGCAGTCATCGTCACGACGGGAACGTTCATGCGTGGTCAAATCATCATCGGTGAATTGGCATACGAAAGTGGTCCAAACAACCAAATGCCATCGGTCGAGCTTTCAAAACATTTAGAAGAACTCGGCCTCGATTTAGTTCGATTCAAAACAGGGACACCGCCACGAATCGATGGGAAAACGATCGATTACTCGAAGACTGAGATTCAGCCGGGAGACGAGAATCCATCATTCTTCTCGTACACGTCGACTGACTTGAATCCAATTGAACAAATCCCATGCTGGCTCACGTATACGAGTGAACGTACGCATCAATTGATTGATGAGAACTTACACCGTTCACCAATGTATTCGGGTGCAATCAAAGGAACAGGACCACGTTACTGTCCATCGATTGAAGATAAAGTCGTCCGTTTCAATGACAAACCACGTCACCAAATCTTCTTAGAACCAGAAGGTCGCGATACGGAAGAAGTATACGTCCAAGGTTTCTCGACGAGTATGCCAGAAGACGTTCAACATCAGATGCTTCGGACGATTCCAGGTCTTGAAAAGTCAGAGATGATGCGTCCAGGTTATGCGATTGAGTATGATGCGGTCGTACCGACGCAACTTTGGCCGACGCTTGAAACAAAGGCAGTTCCAGGACTCTTTACAGCGGGGCAAATCAACGGGACGAGCGGCTACGAAGAAGCAGCCGGACAAGGAATCATGGCGGGAATCAACGCCGCATGCAAAGTGCTCGGTAAAGACCCTGTCATCCTTGACCGCTCTCAAGCATACATCGGTGTCTTAATCGATGACTTGGTGACGAAAGGAACGAACGAACCATATCGTCTCCTCACATCGCGTGCTGAGTATCGCCTCTTGTTGCGTCATGACAATGCAGATTTACGCCTCAGCGACATCGGGCATGAGATCGGCTTACTTTCAGAAGAACGCCATGCACATCTCAATGAGAAGCGTGAAGCGATTGAAAAAGAAGTGAAGCGACTCGCATCACTTGTCGTCAAACCGACACCTGAAGTGAATGCGATGCTTGAATCGGTCGGTGCACACCCGCTGAAAGAAGCGACACATGCGAACATCTTGTTGAAACGTCCAGAAGTGACGTATGAGGCGCTCATGACAGTCGTCCCATCTACAGACGAATTGTCGTTCGAAGTGAAAGAGCAAGTCGAGATTCAAGTGAAGTATGAAGGCTATATCTCAAAACAGCTCGAACAAGTCGAGAAGATGCGTCGCATGGAAGAAAAACGGATTCCAGAAAACTTGGATTACGATGCAATCGGCGGTCTTGCGACAGAAGCGAAACAAAAATTAAAACAAGTTCGTCCACTTTCGATCGGACAAGCATCACGAATCTCGGGTGTAAACCCTGCAGACGTGTCAATCTTGCTCGTCTATATCGAACAAGGACAATATGCGACGGTGGAGTGAAACGATGAACGAATCTCAATTTATTGAAGCGTTACGGGCGAAAGGATTTGAACTGAACGAGACACAACTCGCTCAGTTCAAGCGCTATTTCGAAATGCTCGTTGAATGGAACGAAAAAATGAACTTGACGGCCATCACGGACAAAGAGGAAGTGTATCTGAAACACTTTTACGATTCGCTCAGCGCAGCGTTCCATTTCGATTTCACGAAAGTCGAAACGGTATGTGATGTCGGAGCGGGTGCCGGATTCCCGAGTCTCCCTCTCAAGATTTTATTCCCGCACTTACATGTCACAATCATCGATTCATTGAATAAGCGCATCACGTTCTTGAATGAATTGGCGCTCGCCCTTGGACTTGAAGGTGTCGCGTTCCATCATGGACGTGCCGAAGAGTTCGGGAAGAATAAAAAATTCCGTGAACAGTTTGATGTCGTCACAGCACGGGCGGTAGCCCGCATGACAGTGTTGGCTGAGTACTGCCTACCACTCGCAAAAGTAGGCGGAAACTTTGTCGCGCTGAAAGCGGCGAAAGTATCTGATGAGATGAAAGACGCCCAAAATGCGTTGGCTGTCCTTGGTGGGAAAGAAAAAGCGACACACCAGTTCCTATTGCCAGGAGAGATGAGTGAGCGTAATATCGTAGTTGTAGATAAACTACGAAAAACGCCCGGGAAATATCCGCGTAAGGCGGGGACACCGGCGAAAGAGCCACTTATCTGATGATGTCGTTTCACGTGAAACAAAAGCAGATTCCAGTGGTGGAGTCTGCTTATTTTTTACATAAAAGGGGTGCCCGACGTTGAAGAATAGATTTGCGAAATTGTTCGGTGTGAATCGAAAAGACGAAGTTGCCGTGACGCAGATTGCAGAAGTTCGAGCGGACGACACGGTACAGGAGCTCTCGTTGTCACGATTGCGTCCGAACCGATATCAACCGCGTAAAGTATTCGAACCGGCTAAAATTGAAGAGTTGGCAACGACGATTTCGGAACACGGACTGCTTCAACCGATCGTGGTTCGTAAGGCAGACGGGGACTGCTATGAAATCATCGCCGGGGAGCGTCGTTTCCGAGCCGTTAAATCGCTCGGCTGGTCAGCGATTCCGGCAATCGTTCGAGACATGGACGACGACACGACGGCTGCGCTCGCCTTGATCGAAAACTTGCAACGGGAACAGTTGAGTCCGATTGAAGAAGCGGAGGCATACGACCGTTTACTCGCCTTGAACGGCTTGACGCAGGATGCGCTAGCGAAGAGTTTAGGGAAGAGCCAGTCTACGATTGCGAATAAGTTACGACTGTTGAAGTTGCCTGAAGACGTGAAACAGTCACTTCGCGATCGTCGCATCAACGAACGACACGCTCGTGCGCTGTTACCGTTAAAAGAAGAGGGACTACAGCTCCAAGTGCTCGTGGAAGTGTTGGAACAGGATTACAATGTTAAAGAGACGGAAGAACGAGTCGCCTTTTTGACAACGCCAATCGAAGAAGAAAAGCGTAAACCAAAAAAACAACGTCGCCGGACGAAAAGTTTTGCGCGCGATACGCGAATCGCCATCAATACGATTCGTGACTCAATCGATTTGATTGGGAAAACAGGGATTGATGTCCAAACTGAAGAAGTGGACGAAGAGGAATTTGTTGAAATTCGAATTCGCATCCCGAAAGCGCGGCCTCAAAAATGAGTCCGTGCTTTTTCATACGATGAAGGAGGTTTGTAGATGGAACGATTAGCATTAAAATTCATTCGCCCAAACCCGAACCAACCCCGGAAACAATTTGAGGTGGAGAAACTAGAAGAGTTGCGCCAGTCGATTGAACGGTATGGCGTTCTGCAACCGATTGTCGTACGAAAAGCGACCGGCTACTATGAAATCATCGCTGGGGAAAGACGATTCCAAGCGGCAAAACTCGCCGGGAAAGAAGACATTCCCGCTCTAGTCGTCACAGCGGACTCGGATCGCGTCATGGAGTTGGCCTTGATTGAAAACATTCAGCGTGCGGACTTGAACGCCATCGAAGAAGCCGTCGCCTATGAACAATTGATGCAGACACTCGGCCTGACACAACAACAGTTGGCAGACCGGGTCGGGAAAAGCAGAAGTCATGTGACGAACAGTTTGCGTCTGCTTCGTTTGCCGAGCGCGGTTCAGCACGCGGTCATGGTCGGTGATTTGACGATGGGTCACGCACGGGCGATTACAGGCATGAAATCAGAACAAGCGATGGAACAGATTGCAAAACGAGTGATTGCCGAACACTGGACGGTAAGGCGGCTCGAGCGTTACTTACAAAAAGAGCGCACAGCAAAAAAGACGCTGAAGCAATCGAACGCAGATATCGAAGCGGTCGAAGCAGTGCTTGCAGAGCGTCTTCAAATGGATGTGTCGATCCGTCCCCGTCGAAAGGGAGGCGTGTTAGAACTAAAATACTTCTCACAAGACGATTTAGAACAACTCCTTACATTGTTGTCGCCTCAAGACTTTGACTCGTCTCGTGACTGACGAAGTCTAGTGATCGCAGCCTCTTCGTGATGAAGGCGTCCGATACGTGAATCGAAATCGACGAATCCTTCTGTGATGAACCGTGCGAGTTCATAGACGAGATGGAGTCGTGTATTTTGAAGAATCATCATCTCCATAAAACCACTGACGTTCACGACGGCCTTGATATTATAAGCGCCGACAGCAGGGAGTTCTTTTTGGACGCCTGCACCTGGGGCGAGTGGTCCTTCTGAAAAGAAGACGTAACCGACGCTCGACAAACGTCCGAGACAGGCATCGATGGCAATGATGAGCGGTTGATGGAAGCGTGTTTGAATCTCATGTAACGTCTCCACTAAATTGAGTGCGTGTACGGGTTTCGTTAATGTACCGTATACGTGTAGGTTTCGGATGCGACGTTCTTCTAAAAACGTTCCGACGAGTGGACCAAGAGAATCACCGGTCGAACGATCCGAACCGATGCAAACAAGGACGATGGGGCGATGGGCTTCATTGACCAACTGTTCATGAAGCTGGTCCGCAAGTAATCTGGATCCACTCCGCTCAGTGTGTTCAATGAAGAAAGAGTATGGTTTATGAGGTTTTAGGCGAAACGGCATGAATCTCATCCTCTCTTCTGAGTTGCCTATTCCTAGTTGCAGTTAGGGGATTGATCTCGTATTAACCCATTCCCAAAAGTGGAAAACTTCTAAACTTCCGAATGCGGCGTTTGAGAAAAGTCGCGAAATATGTTTTGATGATTTAGAATCTACGACTTTTGAGGTGAAAAGATGGCTTCGCAAAATACAGAAAAAGATTTAAGCACGGTAGCAGACGAAACGATGGATAGCGTAAACCAATTCGTGGAGTACTTTAAAGATACAGACATGTGGATTGGCTTGGGAATCAAGCTCGCCGGTGTCGCACTCATCATCCTTGGCCTATATATCGCGACAAGAATTTTGACGACGATGGTCGAACGTGTGTTTACGCTTCGGAAAATAAAAGAACATGATATTGTCGCTCAGCGTCAAAACGAGACGCTATTAAAACTCGCACAAAATACAATTCGTTATGTGATTGGGTTAATTATGGTCCTGACAGTGCTCGGACAGTTCGGCGTCAATATCGCCGGTTTAATCGCATCAGCCGGGGTAGCAGGTCTTGCCATCTCGTTCGGTGCGCAAAGCTTAGTGAAGGACGTCATCACAGGCGCATTCATCATCTTTGAAAACCAATATAAAAACGGGGATTATGTCAGTTTGAATCAACAGGTCGAAGGGATCGTCATCGAGGTCGGCATTCGAACGACGAAACTAAAAGGATTGAACGGACAAGTTTCTATCATTCCGAACGGACAGATTATGCAAGTGACGAACTACTCACTAGAAAATAGTGTGGCGGTTGTCGATGTCGGTGTCGCCTACGAAGAGGACATGGAACATGTCGAGTCGGCGATTAAAGAGATTGCGAAAGAAGTCGAGGCGAAGTATCACGACCTCTTTATCGAACCAATCACACTCGCAGGAGTACAGTCACTTGGGGCTTCGGAAGTCGTCTATCGCTTGATGGCAGAAGTACCACCGACTCAACACTTCGCAGCCGGACGAATTTTGCATAAAGAATTGAAGGCAGGATTCGACCAACGTGGTATTGAAATTCCATACCCACGCACGGTCATGTTGCCACCGAACCCAACTCCTAAAGGAGGAGAAGCAGAAAATGCACAGTAAAACTTATGCGTTGAACGATGTTGTGGAAATGAAAAAACCACATGCCTGCAAGACGAACCGCTGGCAAATCACACGTGTAGGGATGGACATTCGCATCAAATGTCAAGGCTGCGGAGCAAGTGTACTCATGCAACGCCGTGACTTTGATAAGCGATTCAAGAAAGTGCTTGAGCAAGGGAACGCCGCAGAATAAGCGGCGTTTTTCTTTAGGTTATGAACGTGAGTTGCGGTTTAATCGTGGACTATCTATAATTGTGAAGGATGTGACGGTGTGGTGTACTGAAGGTACCCACTCCACAGACGGCTTAACATTTCCCGGGAAACACCGGATGAGGAGGAACTACTAGTGGGATTAACAGCAGGAATCGTCGGATTACCAAACGTCGGGAAATCGACTTTGTTTAATGCGATTACACAAGCAGGAGTCGAAGCGGCTAACTATCCGTTCGCGACAATCGACCCGAACGTTGGAGTCGTTGAAGTACCAGATGCACGTCTTGATCGATTGACGGAACTCGTCAAACCGAAAAAGACGGTGCCAACAGCGTTTGAATTTACAGATATCGCTGGAATCGTTAAAGGTGCATCAAAAGGTGAAGGACTCGGAAACAAGTTCTTGGCGAACATTCGCGAAGTCGATGCAATTTGCCAAGTCGTTCGTTGCTTTGAGGACGAGAACATCACGCACGTTGCGGGACGCGTCTCACCGATTGACGACATTACGACCATCAACCTTGAATTGATCTTAGCTGACCTTGAACAAGTCGATAAACGAATCGCACGCGTTCAAAAGATGGTCAAAGCGAAAGATAAAGGAGCGGTACAGGAGCTTGAAGCACTTGAAATCGTACGTGATGTTCTTGAGTCGGAGCGCCCGGCACGTGTCGCTGAATTAACGGACGACCAACTCGCCATCGTGAAACACTTCCAATTGTTGACGATGAAGCCGATGCTTTATGTGGCGAACGTGAGTGAAGACGAAGTGGCGGACGCGGACTCAAACGAGTACGTTCAAGCGGTCCGTGACCATGCGGCAACAGAAGGGGCGAAAGTCATCGTCATCTGTGCACGTATCGAAGAAGAAATTTCAGAACTCGAACCGGAAGAGCGTCTCGAATTCTTACAAGATCTTGGTATCGAAGAGTCAGGACTCGATCAATTGATCCGTGCTGCGTATTCGACACTTGGTCTTGCGACATACTTCACTGCAGGAGAAAAAGAAGTTCGCGCTTGGACGTTCAAACAAGGCATGAAAGCACCACAATGTGCCGGTGTCATTCACTCTGATTTCGAACGTGGGTTCATTCGTGCTGAAGTTGTCGCGTATGAAGATCTTTCAGCAGCTGGCAACATGACGACAGTGAAAGAACAAGGGAAACTTCGCTCGGAAGGTAAAGAATATGTCTTCCAAGACGGCGATGTTGTCACATTCCGCTTCAACGTATAAGTTGATTTGCTGAAACGTGTTGTAAAAGTCAAGGAAGTTTGATAGTATATTATGACGTGAGTAAAACAATTGTTTGCTCCTTGCTCCTACAAACCGGTAGGAGCCGTTAGTCCAAGAGGAGGTGAAAGATAATGCGTAAATACGAACTTCTTTACATTATCCGTCCATCAGTTGATGAGGAAGCGAAGAAAGCTTTGATCGAGCGCTTCAACAACGTCATCACTGAAAACGGTGGTACTGTTGAAAAAACAACAGACATGGGTAAACGTCGTTTCGCTTATGAAATCAACAAGATGCGCGAAGGACACTACGTTCTTCTTAACATCGTTGCTGAACCTAAAGCGATCCAAGAAACAGAGCGTCTCATGAAGATCTCTGACGACGTTGTCCGTCAAATGACAACAAAAGACGAGCGTTAATCCTTAACGCCTCGTATCGTGAAAGGGGAGCTTGGAGATGATTAACCGAGTTGTGTTAGTTGGTCGATTGACTCGCGATCCGGAAATGCGTTACACGCAGAGCGGAATCGCCGTAACACGCCTTACTCTCGCTTGCGATCGTCCATTCGCTGGACAAGATGGGAAGCGCGAGACGGACTTTATTGATTGTGTCGTTTGGCGCAAACAAGCAGAGAACGTAGCACAATACTTGAAAAAGGGCAGCATGGCCGGCGTTGACGGTCGCCTTCAAATCAGTAGTTACGAAGGACAAGATGGCCAACGTCGTTACCGGGCAGAAGTAGTCGCCGACAGCGTACGCTTCCTTGAACCACGCGGAGCCTCAGGGCAACGTGAGCAAGCACCATCTGGAGATGTCTTCGGTGGTGGTGAATCAAGTGGATCAGGATGGGGCGCAGGAGCTGCTTCGACTTCATCTCAGTCCTCGAATTCGAATAAAGGTTTTGACGCAGATCCGTTCTCGGGTGGCGGCAAAATCGACTTGTCAGATGATGATTTGCCATTCTAATCATTGTTGACAATAAAAACTAACTTATAAAGGAGGTCTTCACATGGCACGTCGTCCAGGAGGTCGTCGTCGTCGTAAAGTATGTTTCTTTACGTCGAACAACATCACTCATATCGATTATAAAGACGTAGAATTGCTCAAACGCTTCGTTTCGGAGCGTGGTAAAATTCTTCCACGTCGTGTGACTGGTACTTCAGCGAAATACCAACGTCCACTTACTGTCGCTATCAAGCGCTCACGTCAAATGGCTTTGCTTCCATACGTTGCAGAGTAATGTTTGACGAACGGCTTATCCTTTTGGATAAGTCGTTTTTTTGTATTTCATCTCGTTTGTAAGTGTGTAAGTGAAACCGACGAATATGGTATGATAGAGCAGAAACCTTTACGATTCCATGGGTGAACATTACTCATTTTAGGAGGCATACATGCACAGTGGTGAAGCAATAACATCCGTGAAGAACCAATACGCGCGGCATATGATTCCATATGTGATTGGATTCCTTGTCTCGTTAGGATTGGCGTTCTACAGCATTGTGGCGGCAATCACCCTGTTTACGGGCACGCTGATCTTTTTCATCTATCAGCAAGTGACGATGCGAAGGGAGCGTAAAAATTGGGAACAGTATGTCCTCTCACTCTCTCATCAAATCGAAGAGGTCGGAAAAGAAGCATTGACGACGATGCCGATTGGAATCTTAGTCTTCGATCAAGACAGACGTGTCAATTGGTATAATGAACAGTCGCGATTGATCTTTGAGCTCAACATGGCGATTGGTGTACCGCTTGATGCGCTCCATTCCGCATTCGATGAATTGATTGAAGAGGAAGAGGATGAAGCCACGATTGAAGTGGGTGACCGCGTCTATCGTGTCTATTACAACCAAATACATCAAACCCTTTATTTGTTTGACATGACCGAAGAAGCAGAGATGGAACAAAAATATGTTCAAACGCAAACGGTCATTGGCATCTTGTATCTAGACAACTACGATGAAATGTCGACTGCGGTGGATGAGCAAGTGCGAAGTGAAGTCAACCGTCGTGTGACGGTACTTCTCAACCAATGGGCACAGCGGCATCACATCTATATGCGTCGTACGGCAGCAGACCGTTTCTTCCTCGTGATGAACGAGCGGACGTTATCTGAACTTGAAAACAATCGTTTTGCTATTTTGGATGAAGTACGCGATGCGACGAAGGAACAAAAAATTCCTTTGACGTTATCGATTGGGATCGGATGTGGAGAAACGACGTTGACGGAGCTCGGCAACTTATCGCAGTCGAGTCTAGACCTTGGCCTTGGTCGCGGTGGTGACCAGGCAGTCGTCAAACGTCATAACGGAAAGGTTCGTTTCTTTGGAGGGAAGACAAACCCGACGGAGAAACGGACACGGGTCCGAGCACGTGTCATCTCGAACTCGATGCGTGATTTGATTCGCGAATCGAGCCGTGTCCTCGTCATGGGGCATAAAAATCCAGATATGGACTCACTCGGTGCTTCAATCGGGATTATGAAGCTGGCTGAGTTTGTCGGACGTGAGGCGTACGTGGTGGTGCCGTCAGGTGAGACGAGCATCGGCATTCAACGTCTCGTTCAGGAAGTGGAGAACGATGACTCGTTATACAGCCAGTTCTTAACCGAATATGAAGCACAACCGCTCATCGATGAACAGACGCTTCTCGTCATCGTTGACACGCATCGTCCTTCACTTGTCATTTCAAAAGACATCCTGTATCGGGCGGAGCGCGTCGTCGTGATCGACCATCACCGACGTGGTGAAGAGTTTATCGAGGACCCGGTCCTTGTTTATATGGAACCTTATGCATCATCGACGTGTGAGCTCGTCACGGAGTTGATTGAGTATCAGGCAGGAAGTCGCAAGCTCTCGATTCTCGAGGCGACATCACTTCTTGCAGGGATTATGGTCGACACGAAAGGCTTTACGCTCCGTACAGGTTCACGTACGTTTGATGCGGCGTCCTACTTACGTATTCAAGGGGCTGACACGGTACTCGTGCAACACTTTATGCGTCAAGACCTCGATGCCTATATCGAACAGTCACAGATTTTGAAAAACACTGAGATTTACGCAGATGGCATGGCGATTGCGGTCGCTTCTGACGATGAGGCCCATCACCAAGTATTGATTGCCCAGTCTGCAGACCAGTTGCTGAACATGGAGGGTGTCAAAGCCTCGTTCGTCATCGCGATTTTACCGGATGGACGAACCGGAATCAGCGCAAGGTCTCTCGGTGACGTCAACGTTCAAGTCATCATGGAAATGCTCGATGGTGGCGGACATTTGACGAATGCAGCGACACAACTCGAAATGAGTCGTGAACAAGCAAACGTCTTGTTAAAAGAAGCAATTGACCATTATTTGACAGATGATACTGAAGGAGAGGAATTAGAATGAAAGTCATTTTGAAAGTAGATGTTAAAGGGCAAGGAAAAGCTGGAGAAGTGAAGAACGTGGCAGACGCTTACGCAAAAAACGTCTTGTTCAAGAAAAACTTGGCGGTTGAAGCGACACCTGGAAATCTAAAAGCGTTCGCGGCGAAAGAACGTCGTGCTGAAGAGGCTGCAGAAGAAGAGTTGAAAGAAGCGCAGCAACTTAAGGCAAAACTTGAAAAAGAGACGATCGCCGTCACGACAAAAGCCGGTGAAGGTGGTCGCGTCTTCGGATCGGTCACAAGCAAACAAATCGCGGATGCCCTCAAATCAATGGGCTACAAGATTGATAAGCGTAAAATTGAACTCGAGCACCCAATCAAGGCGCTCGGTTTCACGAAAGTGCCAGTGAAGTTGCACCATGACGTCGTTGCGACGTTGAATGTACATGTACAAGAAGCTTGAAGGTGAGGTAGAGACGGATGAGTGATGCGATTCAAGTCAATACACCACCACATAGCGTGGAAGCGGAGCAAGCCGTCTTAGGGGCGATCATCCTCGATTCGGACCGGTTGATCACGGCCTCAGAGCGGGTCGACCCGGACGACTTTTATCGCGTCAGCCACCAGCGCATCTTTGAAGCGATGTTAAAAATCAATGACCGGGGCGAACTTGTCGACTTGGTCACGCTCAGTTCAGAGCTCCAAGCGCAAGGTATTTTAGACGAAATCGGCGGTCTCAACTATTTAGCGGAGGTCGCTGAATCCGTCCCGGCCATCGGGAACATCGGCTATTACTTGAATGTCGTCGATCAAAAAGCGGCACTTCGTCGTCTCATTCGAACGGCAACGAACATCGTTTCAGATGGTTATGAGCGTCAGGACGAGGTCGATTCTGTCCTCTCGGACGCGGAGCGGAACATTCTAAAAGTATCGCAACGGAAAGGGCAGTCCAGTTTCCACCCGATCGGTTCCGTTCTATCGGATGCCTATTCGACGATTGAAAAACTGCATCAGTCGAGCGGTGAAATCACCGGGATTGCCACAGGCTTCACGGATTTAGATAAGATGACGGCCGGTTTCCAACGAAACGATTTGATTATCGTGGCCGCTCGTCCATCTGTCGGGAAGACCGCATTCGCCTTGAACATCTCGCAAAACGTTGCCGTCCGTACGGGCGAGAACGTCGCCATCTTCAGTTTAGAGATGGGAGCGGAACAGCTCGTCATGCGTATGTTGTGTGCAGAAGGAAATATCGATGCCCAGCGCCTCCGGACCGGACGTCTTGAAGCGGAAGACTGGGGTCGCTTATCACTTGCGATGTCATCGCTCTCACAAGCGGGCATCTACATCGACGATACGCCGGGTCTTCGTGTCAACGAGATTCGGGCGAAGTGTCGTCGCTTGAAGCAAGAACACGGTCTCGGGATGATCATGATTGACTACTTGCAGCTCATCGTCGGGAACGGGAAACCGGGCGAAAACCGACAACAGGAAGTATCGGAAATCTCGCGTACGCTCAAAGCGATTGCGCGTGAACTTCAAGTACCTGTGATCGCCTTGTCACAGCTCTCTCGTGGGGTAGAGAGTCGTCAAGACAAGCGACCGATGATGTCGGATATCCGTGAATCGGGAGCGATTGAGCAGGATGCCGATATCGTTGCCTTCCTCTATCGTGATGACTATTACGATAAAGAGAGTGAAGACGCCAATACGATTGAAATCATCATTGCGAAACAACGTAACGGTCCGACCGGTACGGTCAAGCTCTCCTTCCGGAAAGAGTACAACAAGTTCGTCAATATGGAGACACAAGCCTTCGCACCACCGATGTAACGTCGGTGGTGTCTTTTTTTATATAGGTGATTCACAAAATAACGAACGAATAGTTACATGTTATATAAAACGTTCGGTATTGGATTGACTTTCTCGCTTTTCAAGTGTACACTTACGGATGGTTTGAACAGAACGTTGATCAATAAGGAGGATTCATTATGTCATCAGTAGTCGTAGTGGGAACGCAGTGGGGCGATGAAGGGAAAGGGAAGATCACCGATTTCTTATCGAAACAAGCCGAAGTCGTCGCGCGTTATCAAGGGGGAGACAACGCTGGTCATACGATCGTCTTCAATGATACGAAATATAAACTTCACCTCATTCCGTCGGGTATCTTCTATTCGGATAAGACGTGTGTCATCGGGAACGGAATGGTCGTCAACCCGAAATCACTCGTGACAGAACTCGCTTACTTACATGAGCGCGGTGTGAGCACGGATAACCTTCGTATCTCGAACCGGGCGCACATCATCTTACCGTATCACCAGCTTCAGGATCGTTTAGAAGAAGATGCGAAAGGTGATGCGAAAGTCGGGACAACACTTAAAGGGATTGGTCCAGCATACATGGACAAAGCGGCGCGTATCGGGATTCGTATCGCAGATCTTCTCGACAAAGAAGTGTTCGCAGAGAAATTAAAGACCGTTCTCGAATTGAAGAACCGCATGTTCGTGAAAATGTACGAGGTCGACCCAGTCGAATTTGATGACATCTTCGAAGAGTACTACGCGTATGGCCAACAGTTTGCGAAATACGTGTGCGATACATCTGTCGTCTTGAACGATTCACTCGACGAAGAGAAGAAGGTTCTCTTTGAAGGAGCACAAGGTGTCCTTCTCGATATCGACCACGGAACGTACCCGTTCGTCACATCGTCGAACGCAGCGTCAGGTGGCGTATCAAGTGGTGCCGGAATCGGTCCATCAAAAATTCATCACGTTGTCGGTGTTTGTAAAGCATATACGTCACGCGTCGGTGACGGTCCATTCCCGACACAACTCGATGACGAGATCGGTCATACAATCCGTGAAGTCGGGAAAGAATACGGAACGACAACAGGTCGTCCACGTCGTGTCGGCTGGTTCGACTCGGTCGTCGTTCGTCACTCACGTCGTGTCAGCGGGATTACAGATCTTTGCCTCAACTCAATCGATGTGTTGACAGGTCTTGAGACGCTCAAGATTTGTACATCGTATGAGTACGAAGGAAAGCATCTTGACGAATATCCGCCGAACTTCCGTGTCCTTGAGAAGTGTGTACCGGTGTACGAAGAACTTCCTGGTTGGACAGAAGACATTACGGGCGTCCGTAACTTCGACGACCTTCCAGAAAACGCGAAACGTTACGTGCGTCGCATCGAAGAATTGACGGGTATTGAGTTATTGACCTTCTCGGTCGGACCGGCTCGTGAGCAGACGGTCATCTTGCGTGACATTTACGAAGCATAAGAAAGGGAGCCATTGCGGCTCTCTTTTTCATTTCCACGGAAATGGACCACGCTTTCTAAGCTGTATAAAAAGAGTTACAATGTAGGCATGTACGTTTAATGATAAGAGGAGGACTAACTGAATGGATCGTACGATTTTAGTGGTAGATGACGAACAACCAATCGCAGATATATTGAAGTTTAAACTTGAAAAAGAAGGTTACCAAGTGCATGTCGCATATGACGGCGAAGAAGCGCTCGTGAAAGTAGAAGAGATTCAACCGGATCTCATCTTACTCGACATCATGCTTCCACTCAAAGACGGCATGGAAGTATGCCGCGAGGTACGGAAGAAGTATGACATGCCCATCATCATGTTGACGGCAAAAGACTCAGAGATTGATAAAGTGCTCGGACTAGAGCTCGGTGCGGACGATTATGTCACGAAACCGTTTAGCTCACGTGAGTTGTTGGCTCGCGTCAAAGCGAACATGCGACGTCATGCGACGGCGCCGGCGCCTGAAGCAAAAGGGGCGAACGCGAACGATATCGTGATCGGCGACTTGACGATTCACCCAGATTCGTACATGGTGACGAAACGGGACGAGAAGATCGAGCTGACGCATCGTGAGTTCGAATTGATTCATTACCTCGCGCAAAACATCGGACAAGTGATGACGCGTGAGCATTTACTCCAAACGGTCTGGGGCTATGATTACTTCGGGGACGTTCGTACTGTGGATGTCACCGTACGTCGACTTCGTGAAAAAGTAGAGGACAACCCATCGACACCGACGTATATCATTACGCGTCGCGGGGTCGGGTATTATTTGAAGGCAGGAGAAGAAGATTAAACGATGAAACGGACGAACTTCTTTAAATCAATTCAGTGGAAGCTCGTCGTCATCTATGCGCTGCTCATTCTCGTTGCGATGCAAGTCATCGGCGTGTACTTTGTGCGTTCTTTGGAACGGCAATACATCAACAACTTCTCGCAGTCACTCGTCGACCGGGCGAACCTACTGAGCTATAACGTCAGTGAGGGGATCGCCGCGAACGAGAGTGACTCGACCACGGACCAGCAGTTGAACCAGTTACTGGATCAGCTGCTGTCTGACTTTACCGAGAGCACGACGCTAGCTGACGACATTCGAGAAGTCCAAATCATCGATACGAACAGTGTCGTACGGGCGACCTCGAACCAGAACAATCAAAGTCTCGTCGGACAACGGACGGCAAGTACGTTTATCCAGAAGTCATTCGCGACAGGCGGCGCCCAAGAGACGCTTGTCTATGAAGATTCGAATGACCGGATGCGCGTCGTCGCCGTTCCCGTCAAGTCAGAAGTAGACGGGACCACAATCGGCATGATCTATATCGAGGCATCGATGCAGTCTATCTATAACCAGATGGAACAAGTCATCCGAATCCTCGCAACCGGGACGGTCATTGCCTTGATCATCACATCCTTCCTCGGTATCTTGTTATCTCGAACGATCACACGACCGATTGCCGATATGCGTCGGCAAGCCGTCGAGATGCGAAAAGGGAACTTCTCGCGGAAAGTTAAAGTGTATTCGGATGATGAGGTCGGTCAACTCGCCTACGCGTTTAACGAATTGACGGATGAGTTGATGGAAGCGAATGCGACGACAGAAGCAGAGCGTCGTCGGTTGACGAGTGTCCTCGAAAACATGTCTGACGGTGTGGTTGCGACCGACCGTTCGTTACGGGTCATCTTAATGAACGACCAGGCGCGTGACATGATTGGGGTCGATGAAGAAGAAGCGATGGGTATGAACTTGCAGAGCCTTCTCGCGTTTGAAGAGGAAATCGTCATTCCAGAGGACGGGACGATGCCAGCGAAACTGATTGACCTTAGTACGGATGAGGAACTGTTCCTCGTTCGAGCCTATTTCTCACCGATTCAAAAACATAGTGGACCAATCACAGGTCTTATCGTCGTCTTACATGACGTCACCGAACAAGAGCAAGTCGAACAAGATCGCCGTGAATTCGTCGCAAACGTCAGTCACGAGTTGCGCACGCCGCTCACGACGATGCGTAGTTATTTGGAGGTCCTTGCGGAAGGGGCTTATCAGGATGATGAGTTGGCGCCGCGCTTCTTAGAGACGACGCAAAACGAGACAGAGCGAATGATTCGCCTCGTCAATGACTTGTTGCAACTCTCGAAGATGGACAGTAAAGAATATAAGATGCAGAAAGTGAAGTTCGACTTTGTGCAGTTCTTTAACGACATCATCGACCGTCACGAGATGACGAAAGGAGACGCGATTCAATTTCGTCGTAAGCTGATGAAACGTCGCGTGTACGTACATGCCGACCAGGATAAGATGACACAAGTGATCGATAACATCATCACGAATGCCATCAAGTTCTCGCCAGAGGGCGGTACGATCACGTTCCGGACGATGCTTCGGGCGAAACGCCTCGTCATCGGCATCAAGGATGAGGGAGTCGGGATTCCGAAGTCGAACTTGAAGAAAATTTTCGAACGCTTCTATCGTGTCGATAAGGCGCGGGCGCGTAATATCGGTGGGACCGGACTCGGTCTATCGATTGCCAAAGAAGTCGTATCCGCTCACGGTGGAGACATCTGGGCAGAGAGTGAATTTGGCCGTGGCACGACGATTTACTTCACGATTCCGTTCGATACGATTGTGGAGGTGAATGATTGATGAAACGGTTTACGATTGCAAAGCCAGAACTGTGGAAGTCGTTCCTTTTGCTCACGTTAATCGTCACGTCGATTGTTCAAACCATCATCTTGTGGGATTACCATCCCACGTATCAGGCCGTCCAATCGGAGACGCAATTGACGACGGTGGACGAGTCACTACAGCGTCGTGCGAATCAGGTCATCATCCCGACTCAAGCGGTCGTGCATGACAACAATGCCGTGTTCGCTTCGAAGAATACACCGAAGCAGTTGATGCGGGTCATTCGGGATACGTTTGAAGCAAGTGAATTCAAACCGCTCGCCGCAAAAAATGTCCCGAGCTTTTACACGGATATCAACGAAGGACTCGAATTGATTTTACCGGAAGCCTACTATGCGGACACGCTCAGCTATATGCTGCCGGGCACGTACAGTCTGTCTGGGAAAATCCCGCAACGTGTGCTCATCTACATGGAAGACAATGCGTTTACCATCCGGACGATCATGAGTGACCAATCCATTTGGGAAGGAAAGCTGACGAAGGTCGGAAACGGCGACGTGAACAGTCTATTCCTAAAAAACTCGAGTCGGACGATGAAGCGAGTGACGTATACGGATGAACGCGTGAACTATATCCCGGTCGTCGGACCGGAGATGAATGAGTTGTTCGCATATGACGTATCGTCGATTCAAATCGATGCGCGCCTCGACTGGATGCGGGACACATTCTTCCCAGGCGACCCGAACGTCCAAGAAGTCGACCCGGCGAGTTCAGTGGGGGCATTGACGAACGGTGTCAGCGTGGCGGAATATGACGCGAAGTTGAACGCGAGTCGCTATCGGAACTTATCGCGAAACAGCACCGAGCGGGAAACGGCACTCGGATTGGATTCGATTGTCGAATTCGTGAATTTCCATGGTGGATGGGTCGACGAGTCTTCTGAGAATCAAGGACTCTCGCTTCGCTTCGATGCCATCACACCGGCGAACAAAGGCTTTGAAACGACCGTATTCCGTTTTCATGTGAAAGGATTCCCGGTCTTTAGCCAACGTGAGGCGTTTATCAACAATGACGCCATCGACTTATCCACATTGCGTGTGGAAAACGACGGGGCGCAAGTCCGGTCCATCACACGACATCACTTAGAGATTGACCGCTTGATCACAGTCGGTACGACGCAGCTGGCTGACGCAGACGAAGTACTCGGGACACTCATCAACTCTGGACGGTTTGAGAACGTGACCGAGATTCGAATCGGCTATGAGATTGAGTATAACGAGGATACGAGCCGATATGTGACGTTCTCACCGAATTGGTTCGTGCGTGAAGCGGGACGTTGGGTCCCGTACAACCAGTCAGAAGATTGGACAGAAAGGATGATGTATCGTGGATTGGAGTAAAGCGAAAACCATTTTAATCTTCGCCTTCCTTGCCTTGAACATTTATCTGTTGTTCCAATTGGTGACTGAGACATGGGCGACCGAAGTCGTAACGAACGACAACACGTCGATTGCACAAATTTTAGACCAACGAAATGTCGACCCGGTCAAACTGCCACGAATGGGTCGGGATATCGGCTATTTGACAGGGTCGTCTGAAGAAATGTCGGCCGCAATGATTACGAAAAATCGAGAGGCACAACTGGCAACGACGCTCGACAATATGCAACTCGAAGTCGAGCTGAAACAGCCGGTACCGCTCGATGCAAAAGAGTTGAGAACAACGGCTTCAACGTTTGTTGCGGAATATGTCCCGTTCGGAGAAGAATATGCCTACTGGCGATATGATGAAAAGACGAGACAAATCGCCTTCGTCCAAACGTTTGAAGACAATAAGATTTTCTCGGCACCTGAAGTTGAGGGAGATTCGGAGATGTATATCGGACCGTCCCTCATCTTGATTCAATTGAATGAGGCGTTTGAAGTGACGGATTATAAGCAACGTCACTTGAAAGACATCTCATCGAAACCACAAGACGATCTCGTGTTAACGGCCAGTGAAGCCATCTCTCAACTCGCGTCACGGAAGTATTTCCAACCGAACCAGGAGATGCGGGCCATCAACACCGGTTTTTATAGCTTACCCCTCGACAGCTCTGGCGGTTTGATTATCATGCCACCGCTCTGGTCGGTCGCAATCGACGATCATGTGTATTTCGTCAATGCCATCGACGGAACGGTAGAGCGCGTCGAGTTTGAAACGAAAGAATGAAAGGAGTGATGGTGTGAGTTTACAGTATAGTGTGTTAGCGAGCGGGTCGACCGGGAACGCCCTCTATATCGAGACGGAACGGACAAAGCTGCTCGTCGATGCCGGATTGACCGGGAAAGCGATGCAACAACGCATCGAAGCGATCGGTCGGTCGTTTGATGGGATCGATGCACTGCTCGTCACCCATGAGCACTCCGACCATATTAAAGGAGTAGGGATATTAGCGCGAAAGTATAACTTACCGATTTATGCGAATGCGAAGACGTGGGCGGCGATGGAATCACTCATCGGAAAGATTGACCCAGCGTTGAAGTTTCACATCGAGGTCGGGGACATCAAGCAGTTCGGTGATATCGAGATTGAAACGTTCAACGTCAGTCACGATGCGGCGGACCCGATGTTTTATCAGTTTGCCCACGACGGGAAACGCTTGGCCCATATCACGGATACGGGCTACGTCTCAGACCGGATGAAAGGGGTCATTCGTGGAGCTGACGACTTCATCTTCGAGTCAAACCATGACGTCTCGATGCTTCAGATGGGTCGTTACCCGTGGAGCGTCAAACGACGCATCCTTGGGGACTACGGCCACGTCTCGAATGAGGATGCCGCGATTGCGATGAGTGAGGTCATCGGTGACCGGACGAAACGGATCTATTTGGCGCACTTAAGCAAAGACAACAACATGAAAGAGCTAGCGCAAATGAGCGTCTCGCAAACACTCGGCATGCGAGACGTCGACTTAGGTCGGATCAAATTGTGCGACACGGACCCGACAATCCCCACTTCGCTCGTTTCTTTATAAGGAAACTTGGGAAAAGACAGTTATCACACTGTCTTGAAGGGGGGACGCGTCGTGAACGAAGAGAGACACCATGAGTATGAACCTCAAGACGTCGAACCTGAAGTACACGAAGCAACAGAAGAAAAACCGACGTATCCGTCTCGGAGCGAATGGCGTCCGAAGCAAGAGGAACACGTACGCCACAAGCCGAGACCGAATATAAAACCGTTGTTACTCGGAGGGGTTGGCGGATTCTTAGGAGCGGCTTTGTTTTTTGTCACAGTGATGCTCTGGGATTCGCCGACCTCTCGTTTTGTGACGAATGAACTGACGCGGACCGAGCAAGCTGTGACCGTCACCGAATCCGACGTCACAACGGCAGTTCTCGGAGCGAAGACGTCCGTTGTCAGTATTACGAACATTCAGCGGGCCTTCACTTCGGACTCGCAATGGGAGGCGGGCGCTGGTTCTGGCGTCATTTATAAAGTGGAAGGAAACACGGCATACATCGTCACCAACTTCCATGTCATCGAAGAAGCGGATGAAATCAATATCGCCTTCTCCGACGGTCAGATTGCGTCAGCGACCATTTTAGGTGAAGACCCGCTCAACGATTTGGCGGTCGCAGAAGTGGAGCTGCCGGATAATATCGATGCGAAACCGATCGTGCTTGGCGATTCGACCGTGCTGCAAGCCGGTGAGACCGTCATGGCCATCGGAAATCCGCTCGGTGTCTTCTCAAACTCGGTCACCCGTGGTATCGTCAGTGGTGTCGAGCGGACGGTGCCGGTCGATACGAATAGCGACGGCTTGATGGATTACAACGCAGAAGTCATCCAGACCGATGCGGCAATCAACCCAGGGAATTCGGGCGGTGCTCTCATCAACATTCGTGGGGAGCTCGTCGGGATCAATTCGATGAAAATCGCCGAAGCGAGCGTAGAAGGGGTCGGTTTCTCGATTCCGGTGAACGTGGCGCTACCGGTCATTGACATGTTAGAGCGTGACGGCAAAGTGACACGGGCCCAGCTCGGGGTCACGATTCAAGAAGTCATTGCCGTACCCGGTAACGTCCGGGAAGAATACGGCATCTCATTCGACCAAGAAGACGGTGTCTTCGTCGAAGAAGTGACACCAGGTAGTCCGGCTGAAGAAGCGGGACTTCGCGTCGGCGATATCATCACGCAAATCGGAGATCGCGAGATTAAACGATACGTTGATTTACGCGATGCACTCTATCGAGATGCAACGGTCGGTGATACGATTACGATTGAGTATTTACGTCGCGGGGAAACGAGAGAAACCGAGGCGACGTTAACTGAAGCAACTTAAAGAAGCGGCGACGCTTCTTTTTTAAGGAGGAAAAACTGTGGAAAAAAAAGTATGCAAGGAACATGTTGAAATCGCTTTAGACATCATTGTGGATGAAACAGGGGAGTACCCGTTGTTAGAGGAATTATCCACAAGTGAACAAGTGACATGTGAGTTCTGTGAAGCCGACGCAACATATGTTGTGTCAAGCAAAAACTAATTATCAACATGTGGATTTGTGGATAACTCTGTGGATAACCCTATGGATAACTCCAAAAAAACTGTGGAAAAAGGAAGAATTGGATGAATATTTCAATTATCACTGTCGGCAAACTAAAAGAAAAATATTTAAAGCAAGGAATTGCCGAGTATACAAAACGGCTCTCTGCCTACGCAAAAGTGCAGGAAATCGAGGTCTCAGACGAAAAAGCACCCGAACATTTGAGTGAGGCAGATATGTTACTAGTAAAACAAAAGGAAGGCGAGCGGATTTTAGCGAAGATATCCCCAGACACGCACGTCATTGCCTTGGCGATTCAAGGGAAGCAGCGGACGAGTGAAGCGTTCGCCCGTGAACTCGATCAACTCGCAACGTATGGAAAGAGTAAAATTGCCTTCGTCATCGGAGGATCGCTTGGTCTGTCGGACGATGTGATGAAACGAGCGGACGATACGATTTCGTTCTCAAAAATGACGTTCCCCCATCAACTCATGAAGCTCGTATTGTGTGAACAAATTTATCGGGCGTATCGAATTAATCGGAATGAGCCGTACCATAAATAAATATTTTCAAAGAGTCATGTAGAACATTGTTTTATACTTGTTCTAGATGACTTTTTTAGGAGTTGAATTATATGGGTGTTTGGGGAGTAGCGATTTTATCGAATGACCTTGCCGAAGATATTCGGTTTATATACAAAGATTTACTAGGGGACGGGTATTCGAATGAACAAGCGAGTGAAAAGGTCATTCAAGAGTACATAGATGAGTTAGATGCTGAAGAAATGACACTTTTTTGGCTTTCCTTTGCACTTATTCAATGGAAGCTAGGACGGTTACAAGGTCATGTAAAACAAAATGCTGTAGAGATTATTGACAGTGGAATCGAGCTAGAAAATTGGAACGATGATTTAAAGTTAAAGAAGAAAAGAGAGGCCGTTCTTCTTAAGTTAAAACATCAATTGAATCAGCCTCAGCCCCTGGCTAAAAAGATTCCTAAGCGCTTTGTAGCGGATACGACGTTTAAATCAGGAGACATTGTCAGTTTTCAGATGGACTCTTCCGAATATATCCTGTTAAAAGTGATTGATATTATTGAGCAATGGACACGTGATCGGTACCCAATTTTTGAGATATACGATTGGCAGGGAAAAGAAATTCCTTCATTAGAGGAAATCAGTACATTGAGATTAAAGACCGGATATTATGATGACGATGAGGACATGCCTCGAAAAATTGCCGTGTATCAGTCTGGTAAAAGGGATCTATTCGTCAAGCGGGCTAGTCTCATTGCTGAAGATTTTCCTGTAACGAGTGATACGGAACCACCTTACACCTTGTTATCTTGGAAGAGCCTCAACACACTTATAGATGAGATGAATCTAAATAAAAACTAGATTGGACGATAGGATTCATCAAAACGATTGATTTTGCATCGGACTGTAATAATCTCAATCAAGGAAATGGAGCTACAGCCAAATATGAACCACACCATCAATCTTCTAACAAATCAAATTGCTCCCGATTTTCTAACAACCTTCGATCGCTTTCAGGAAACGCATCGCATCTATGCCGTGGATTCAAATGGTGAGCTTTATCAAAAAGACGAGCATTATATCGATGAATGGGATGATGCGAAAAAACAACAGATCATTGATATTCTCAACTACTACATTGACCGTGGCGGCGTTGTTGTGGCAATCCAAAAAAGTGAAACGTTACTTGGATTTGCTGGACTGGATGGACACCTGCTCGGAACGGAAGGCCAGTATTTGAATTTGGGCTTCATTCATGTGAGTCGTCCTTGTCGCGGTCAGGGAATCGGGAAGGTGTTATTTGAACGTGTCTGTCAGGCAGCAATCGAACGAGGCACGAAAAAGCTATACATCGGAGCGAACCCGGCCGTCGATACGTATCATTTCTATGAAGCGATGGGATGCATACTAGCCGAAGAAATCGTGCCAGAAATCTATAAAGAAGAACCACTCGATTTACAACTCGAATATGTTTTATCGTCTTCTGAGACCGCATCGTAACGATGTGGTCTTTTTCATGTACAAAATCGCTCAACTCCAGGCTTTTTCTCCTGTGAAGAATTGACCGATTTCGAAAAATTGTGATAGAATCACAAGGCAAATGATTATCATTATCAGTCAATAAGAATAGATGAAATCGAACAGTTGGAGTGAACGTGAAAGGATGAATACAATGAGCACGCTTGAAGCATATAACATGGCATTTAAAAACGGATTGGAATTAGAGGACGATGTGGTTCTCGAGGACATGAAGCTCGGAGAATCGACGGAATGGGATTCGATTGGACACATGACACTCATCGCAGAAATCGAGGATGCGTTTGACGTCTATATCGACTCGGATGAAATGACAGAGTTCCATTCGTATCAGTCTGGCATCGCGTTGCTGCAGCGCCTCGGTGTGGACATCCAATCATGACGCTTTTTCAAACACTCGAGCAGTACACGGATCGTGAGGCGGTCTATGCGGACCGTTCTTACACATACGGCGAGATGTTGGAGGTCGGCGACTCGATTTGTCAGGAAGTCGGCGAACGGTCGCTCGTCTTCTGTCTATGTACCAACCGGGTCGAGTCGCTCTTCGGCTATGTCGGTTTCATTCGGGGACGCGTTGTACCCGTCTTGTTAGACGCGGATATCCCAGCCGAGCAATTACAGAAGTTGATGGAACGGTATGAACCGACGCACGTATGGGCACCGGAATCAAGAAACGATTTGGCGAACTCGTTGGATGCTTACTATGGTTACGGTGGTTACGCCTTGTTTGAAACAGGAGCAACAGTTCACCATGAACTTCATAAAGAGTTGGCCCTTCTGTTGACGACTTCAGGGAGTACCGGAAGTCCGAAATTGGTCCGTCTCACGTATAACAACTTATTAGCAAACGCCACGTCGATTATCGACTATCTCGACATCGATCAAACGGATAAACCAATCACGACCCTTCCGATGAACTATTCGTATGGACTCTCGATTATCAACAGTCATCTATTGAAAGGGGCGACCATCATCCTAACAGATCGCTCGATCGTTCAAAAAGAGTTTTGGGAGTTGTGTCGTGCTGAGCAGGCGACGACGTTTGGTGGGGTACCGTTTCATTACGAGATGTTGAAACGGTTGAAGTTTGAGACGTATGATTTGCCAAGTTTGAAGAAGTTGACGCAAGCGGGTGGAAAGTTAGACCCAACGCTCGCCCATCACTTCACGACGGTGTGTGAAGAAAAAGGGATACAGTATTTCATCATGTACGGTCAGACGGAGGCGACGGCCCGGGTGTCGTATTTACCGGATCGGATGCATGCGAAAAAAGCAGGGAGCATCGGAATTGCCATCCCTGGTGGAACGCTCTCGTTACGAGACGAAGCCGGAAATGACATCAAAGAGGCGAACGTGACAGGCGAGTTAGTATATCAAGGCGACAACGTGTCGTTTGGGTATGCGACCTCGTTAGCGGACCTTTCAAAAGGTGACGACAATCACGGTGTCTTGCGTACAGGAGATATGGCGTATCGCGACGAGGATGGGTATTTCTTCATCGTCGGCCGCATGAAGCGCATGATCAAACTATATGGAAGTCGAATCAGCCTGGACGAAGTCGAGGCTCTCCTTCGAGAGCACGGACATGACTGTGTCTGTGCCGGGGAAGACGACCAATTATACGTGTATACGTTGCAAGATGACGTCGCACGCATTCAAAAAATCATCAAAGAACAAATTAAGGTGAAAGGTGTTCGGGTGATGCAGATTGACGAGATTCCACGTAATTCGTTCGGAAAGATTCGTTATGCCGCATTGCCGAAGCGAGAACTTGTGACCACCTGATTGTCAGGAATCGGTACATCGTCAAGTTTCATAACATCAGGTGGTAAATATGACTTTTATTTCGATTGAATTTCTCTTATTTTTAACAATCATCGTTGGAACGTATTACGTGGTCCCGCATCGATTCCGATGGGGGCTCCTTCTCTTAGCGAGCTATGTCTTTTACGCTACGTTGAGCGTCCAATTCATTCCGCTCCTGTTGATTAGTACCGCCTTCACTTATGTGATTGGGATTTTGATTGAGAAACAGGAAAAGAAAGAACAGAAGAAGCGGCTCATGTGGGTTGGGGTCTCCGTTCTTGTCTTCTTCCTCGGATGGTTCAAATATTTTAATTTCGTCAATGATTCGCTCCGTTCGTTCGCCGCATGGAGCGGATTTGATTATGACGTGCCTTATAAAGAGATCGTGTTGCCCTTAGCCATCTCGTTCTATACGTTCCAAGCCATCAGTTATGTCGTGGACGTCTCACGAGGGAAGCAAAAAGCAGAGCGTCATTACGGCTATTTTTCGGTCTATTTCGCCTTCTTCCCGCAACTTGTGGCGGGACCGATTGAGCGAGCGAAAAAGCTGCTTCCCCAGCTGAAGACGGAGCAGCATCTCGACTACGACAATATCAGCTATGGGATTCAGCGCATCATTTGGGGATTCTTCAAGAAGACGTTGATTGCTGACCGGTTAGCCCCGATTGTCGCAAGTGTGTTCAATAGTCCAGACCCGACCGGTTCGGAGATTGTACTCGCGACGATGCTGTTCTCCATTCAACTGTTCGCCGATTTCTCGGCATGTAGTGATATTGCCATCGGCTGTGCCAGATTGCTCGGGATTCGCTTATCGGAGAACTTCAAACAGCCACACTTTGCCGTATCGATTGCCGACTTTTGGAACCGCTGGCACATCACACTCTCGATGTGGTTGCGGGATTATATCTTCATGCCGCTCGCGAAAGGGAAGAAAAAGCGCGAGCAGATTTATGGTGCCATCCTTGCGACTTTCTTAGTGAGTGGAATCTGGCACGGTGCCGCGTGGAATTTCGTCTTATGGGGACTCATTCATGGAATTTATCGTGTGTTCGGAGACCATACGAAACAGCAACGCGAAAAAATGGCGTCATGGGTTGGGTTTGACCGCGTGCCGACACTGCATCGTTGGTGGAAAATCGCCATCACGTTTCAGCTCGTCTGCTTCTCGCGCGTCTTCTTTCAATCGCATTCGATGGCAGAGGCGTTCTCACATGCCAAACTGTACGTGACACCTTCTTCATGGGCACCGTCAGGCATGATGCAGGCAATTCAAATGTTCTCATTGCTCAATTTGATCATCTTCCTCGTCGTCTTTGTTGTCGTTCACCTGTTCCAGCATATTGAACGGACGAAAGGTTCGGCTTGGGATTGGATGGCACGTCAGTCTGCCGTGACGAGCGTGGCGATCAACTTGTTCTTGATTGTTTCGGCGTTCTTATTTGGTGTCTCGAGCCAAGGATTTGTGTACGGTGGGTTTTAAGATGCAAGGAAAGGAATTAGCATGAAACGTTTAGGAATCAAAATCGTCGTTGTGTTACTCGTCATGATTACCATCTTCATTCCCGTCAACGAGTTCGTGAAAGACTCGTGGGAATACAATAATAACCGGCCCGTCCTTGCCTTCAAGGAGGACCCTCATCCTGTCGACATCATCAATCTCGGAACGTCCCATGCGATGTACGGGTATTATTTTAAACCGACCGGATTGTCGCATCTCGACTTGGCGTTACCGAGTCAACCGATTGAATATGATTTGAAGATGCTAAAAGAATACGATGAGCACTTGAAACCAGGTGGGGTCGTGATCGTATCCTTATCTCAAATCACATTCAGCAATTCGGACGTCGGTCGGAAGGCCAATTACTATCGCGTCTTGGACCGTAAAGACATCGAGCCGGTCAGCCTGTTTCAATATTATACGCATGAACAGTTCCCGGCATTGAATAGTGGCAGTGTTTATGCCGCGATTTCCCGGGAAATCCGAGATTTTCGGTTTGATGCGCATAAGCCATGGGAGAATGGTGGGCTGAACTACTCCGAGCGTAAGTATGAGGAAGTGGCCGCTCAATATGAGAATGCCGTGAACAATCATGAGATTGAAGAAAACATGGCGCATTTACAAGACATCATCGACTACTGTAAACAACAAGGGTATCGTGTCGTCTTGGCGATGGAGCCGGTACACGCGTCATACCATGCGTATTTTGATGAAGACGTCATGGAGCGCCTCGTGTTTCAGCATGTAGAGAAGTTGGATTTAGATGTCCCGTTCCTCAATTATATGGGGGATGAACGATTCATTCATGAGCAGTCGTTCTTCCATAACCCGGACCATTTGAACGGTGATGGGCGGACGCTGTTGTCTACACTCGTTTATGAAGATTTGAAGCGGTTGGGGTACATTCAAGAACAATGACTTCGTATTCAATCGAAAAGAATGCTCGCGAACGTCCATAGTATCACTAGCATCGACAGGAACGAGACGAATACCGTCTGATTCGATACCCGTTGCTCCGCAAAGCGTCGAAATAGTCGTTCGAGGATTGTTTGGCCGATGACGACCGCTATAAAGATGATCGCCATTTCAGCGAATAGAGAATAGTCGTTACGAAAAATAAAGATCATGGCAACAAAGAGGATGATGGAGCTGGTCAATGTGGTGAGAAAACGTTGTTTATTCAATCAAATCCCTCCCTTCTCTCATCATTACGTGTATGCTTTAGAAAAGATTCAAATAGACGGGGAGTGATTCACATCGAAACGATCTATTTAGCGGGCGGATGTCTATGGGGTGTCCAGGAGTTTGTGAAGACGTTACCGGGTGTCCTTTCAACAGAAGCGGGACGCGCGAACGGGACGACCGATACGGTGGACGGAGAGTATGACGGTTACGCAGAGTGTGTCAGAACAACGTTTGATCCGGACGTCGTGACGGTCGAGGATTTGATGCATTACTTGTTCGAAATCATTGATCCATACAGTATCAACCAACAAGGAATCGATATCGGGGAGAAGTATCGAACGGGAGTCTACAGTGAGGAGTCACGACATTTGATGGAGGCGCAAACGTTTATTGATCGACGCACGGATGCAGAACGAATCGCTGTTGAAGTCAAACCGCTCACGAACTATGTTCGGAGTGCGGATGAACACCAGGATCGCCTGACGCGTTGCCCGGACGATTATTGTCATATACCGAAAGATTTGTTAACGAAATATCAGACCGTTTAATTAACAAAGGTGTCTCTCCGAGATACCTTTTTCATTTTTTTCCAAATGAATAAAGCCAAATGCATGAGTTTCATGTCTAATAAGTGTAAGGGAAAAAACGAAAAGGGGGGACGTTCGATGAAACGTCTCATTCAGAAAGCGCAGCGAGGCAATGATCAAGCGTTCTTAAAGATCTTTCAGCATTACGAGGAAGACCTATATCGGATGGCCTATGTGTACGTCAAAAATCCGGACGATGCGCTAGACGTTGTACAAGAAGTTGCTTATCAAGCTTTTAAAAAAATCGGGACGTTACGGGAACCACAATTTTTGAAGACGTGGTTGATGAAAATCACCATCAACTGTGCACTCGATGTGATGAAAAAAAGACAGAACGTGATTCACTTGAATGCAGAGGTGGAAGAGGCGTTCGGGATTGAACAAACAGATCTTGCGATGACGATGACACTAGCTGACATGATGGAGTCCCTTCATGAGGACGAACGCAGTGTGGTTGTACTGAAGTATTACCAAGACTATACGTTTCAACAAATCTCAGATTTATTGGAATGGCCGATCGGTACGGTGAAGACAACCTTATATCGAGCTGTCGCTAAATTGAGACGTGAATGGAAGGAGGCCGATTGCTATGAATCATGAGATGAAACGAATGTTGGCGGACATCGAAATTCCAAGTGAACTGCGTGAGCGGAGTCGCCAAGGTGTGAAGCGAGCGAAACAAGAAATGCGCCGGGAACCAGGATTTATCCGTCGGCGGTTGATGACGGTCGGAATCGCGGCGGCACTACTCATCCCGACTGGTGCATTCGCCTATCAATCCCTGCTTGCAGATGAGTTATACGGTTCGTTTGATGAGATGAAAGTACATATCGTCAGCGCTACTTTAGAGAAATATTTGTTATTGGATGCTAAATTGAATCAAGCGAAAGGGGTACTCGGTGAGGCAGAGTATGAGGAGTTCAAGCAAGGTCTGAGTGTCTTCACGGATACGCGAATCGCCTATGGAAATGCGAATGGAAACGTTGATTATGAAGCAATTCCGAAAACGGAACGAGCGGAAGTGAAGCAGGCACTTGCCGACATTCAGCCATACTTCGATCAATTGAACAACCAGCCTGTTGCACGTGATGTGTTGACTACTGATGAATATGACGCATACATCGAAGCGCTCATGCGAGAAGAGTCGATTCGGGTACGTGCTGGGGAGTACGTTGAAGACATGCCGGATGAGTTGCGACAGTCTTATGAAGAGGCACTCGCGATTATTCGAGAGGTCGATCGGAAGCAACAACAAAACTAGTCAAGGTTCATAAGGATGGGAAAATATGTTATCTTCATCATGTTCTAATTCAGAAAATGAAAAAGAGGTACAAACATGTTCACATTCGGCATCATTGGTGGCGCGAGTTTTCTTTTAGTTGCGTTTATATTCGGCGTGACGTATCTTGTCGTCCGATCCATTATAAAAATGATGAAAAATTAAAAGAAGGAGTCGGTCACTCAAATCGAGTGATGGACTCCTTCTTTTTTACGTCCGCTCGAGAATATTCACGAGCATCTGATGGATGACGTCATGGTCGTTCGGGTCATGCAGCTGATATGGACTGCCGGGGAGCGTGTACACATCTTTCGCTCCGACATAAGTGATGTGGAGTGTCAAGGAACCATCTTCCTGACACGCCGTCGTCAATTCCAACTCGCCACTGATGACACCGACTTCTTCCGTCATGACACCGTGGGTTGCCTTAAAGGTGGAAGTAAGTTTGTTCATGAATGACTCCTTTTCTGTCTCAATAAATACAAGCGTTGATGGCTGTCGTGAGTGCTGACTTCTCTGACGATTGAAGGCTCAAGCCCCAACGGCTTTTCGTTTCGACCCACATCTTCGCATACGCACAACGCGCGCCGGTGCGAGGTGGTTGCCATGTCGACGGGTCTTGGTCTCCTTTTGAGCGGTTCGATGAAGCGGACACCGCGATCAACTGAGGACCGTTCAAGTCGTTCGCAAAGCTTTGACGTTTGGTTGTCGTCCAGCTGCTTGCGCCAGAGCGCCATGCTTCAGCGAGCGGGACCACGTGGTCGATATCGATGTCAGATGCCGACGTGAACGTCAACCCATCATAGTAACTGTACCATGAGCCGGTCGTTACCGGACATTGGTCGACGACCGAATCAGCGTCCCGTTTCAAGACGATGTGACGCGTGTTACATCCACTTCCTTGACTCGACCAGTGTGGGAAGAGGTCCCGACTGTATCCTGTCATCGACCCTTCATTTTTGACCGTGAGCGCATTCAGTTTCGTGAGTGCATCTGTTTTCGAAGGGATATTCGGCGGGAAAGCAGAGACCGGTGTCGCGTCAAATGACGCTGAAATCCAGACAAGCAATGTGACGAGTGCGACAGACATGAGTTTCTTCAACATAAAAAGCCTCCTACTATGTATTTGGAATGAACACTTGTCGAGCAAGTGGGCAACCTTTCATCAACCAAAAAGTGAGACAAACATCACGCAATAAATTCAACTTGATCATACACATGACGATTTTGAAAAAGTGTGAAAATCTGCAAAATGATTAGAAAGACTATCGCAAATCCTTCTCTAGCATTAGCGAACGATCTCGTGTTATTTCTTTGGAACTAGTGAGCGATCAGGACTGGTATAATGAATGACATGGATCGAGAGAAAAGAAGAGGTGGATGGAATGAACAAGAAAGAGATTGCGGCGATTCGCCGACAGTTTAAAGTGAATGCGACGAAGCTGAAGATTGCTGACTTATATACGATTTACATTCGACAGGAAACGAATGAGATTTATTATGAAGAGTTGCGTCCGTTCCCGTTCCTTGAAGAAGAACAGCAAGAACTGTTTTTGACGAACTTCAAAAAAGTGCTCGGTGGGAAACTTGATGAAAAGTTATTTGAAGTGAAGTTCCAATATCCGGAGGAAGGTCAGGTCGACCATACGCAAGGATTGCTGTATGAAGGACTTCGTACGGAAGAGACCGACGTCTGGACGGACTATATGCAGCGGATCGCGTTAAAGATGGTAAAGGACACGCCATTTGAAAAAGACATGGTCGTGACGTTCATCCGGGGTAATTATAATAAGCCGACGAACCGGCACTCGGAAGAGTCTGAGATTCATGCGAACGATGAAGTGTATACGACGAAGTTCATCCTCGGCAGTATCAGCCCGACAGAACTTCCGAAAAAGTCACTCGTCTTTGACTTCGTCGAGCGAGAATTCAAAGCGAGTTTGATTGTCAATCCAATCATCAAACTCGAGGCGCCAATCGGTGGATTCTTATTCCCGTGTTTCACCGATAATGCGGCCGATGTGAACCATGTCCTCTATTCGGCACATAAAGCGCACCAACCGGATATGACATTCATTGAGAGTGTGTTGAATGGTTCGGAAATCGTTACAGCAGTGGAAGAGAAGGCGGTCTTCGAAGAAGTGGTGAAAGCGGTCATCGGGGAAGAAGTCAATTCACGGACGCTCGCGACCGTTTACGATGAGATCAATCAAATCATTGTCGCCGAAGAAGAGAACGAACAGGAAGAAGAGAGGATCGCAATGCTCGACTCTCGTGCGGTCGAGGTCGTCCTTCGGGCGAGCGGTGTGGAAGATGTGACGACAGAAAAAGTCGAGCAGGCGTTCAAACAAGTCGTCGATGACACGAAATATGAGATGAAAGCGACGAGTGTCGTTCCGAAATATACGTCAAAATCGATTAAAATCAATACGAAAGTCGCCAATATTTCCGTCAGTCCACAAGATCTGAAATACGTGAAGCAAGTGAACTATAAAGGAAAGCCATGCTTGTTGATCGAAGTGGAGGAAGAGACAGAGATTGAAGGATTCAAGCTCATCTCTGAAGAGTCGCTAGACTGACTGGGGGAAAATCGATGCATCCGCTTGAGCTGATTGACCTGTTAGTTGTATTCGCCATCGTGGTTGTATTGACTTTGCTGTCGTTTCAATTTCATGGGAAATGGCGCAGGCGTATACGGGTCGCGACGGTGTGTTGTATATTAGCGTACGGAATATTCTATGCAGTTCGTCCTTATTGGGTGAATCAACAGGTGCAGGAAGAAAAAATAGTGCTCGAAGCGTATCTCAAGGACCGATATCCGACCGAAATCATCACCGTCCGCTCTATTCCTTATGGGGAGGACGGATTGGAGAGTATGAATCCTCATACATTGTTCGTGAAATTTTCGACAGAACCGGATGCAGAGTACACATATCTCGTGAGTCGTGACGAATCGATTCATCAAACGAGCCACAGTTCAACCATCGATTCAAAATTTGATTTTCTTCACTTGGAAGACTGAGCCCAAACGATAGATTGGGCTCTTTTTTGACAATCGAGTGAGGAAGGTTGAATTTGAGATTTGATACAGGTATGATGCAGGTGAAAACGTTTTCCGGAATCCATATTTTTTTAATGTTTACCGAAAGCGCTTTCGGTTATTGCGAGGTAATAAAAAACCCCAAAGACGAATATCATCTTTGAGGCTGAATCTGCATTATTTACGTGCTTTGCTTACTTTTAATTTCTTCCCTTTGACCGGTGTCGTCTCCATCGCTTGAAGGACAATCGAACCTTTCCCGTTAAGGATATCGACGTACGTCATCTGGTCATTGATTGTGATGATCCCGATGTCGTCAGCAGATACGCCAGGAATTTTGGCAATCGTTCCAACGAAGTCGACAGCGCGAAGTTTTTTCTTCTTCCCGCCACTGAAGTGAAGCTTCATGATGTCCTGGTTAATACGAGCCGTCTTGTTGTTTCGAACGACACGTCGGCCACTCAACTTCTGCTCAAAGGCATCTTGGTTAGCCGCGACTTCCGCTTCTGTCGGCGCATCGATCATCGGAATCTCGAATTGAACGTATGATTCGATAGCTCCGATGAGACGTTCTTCCTGACGGGTCATGAGCGTGATGGCTGTTCCTTGTTTGCCGGCACGTCCAGTACGACCCGTCCGGTGCACGTAACTCTCCTTTTCGACAGGAACGTCATAGTTGATGACGAGTTCGACGTTGTCGACATCGATTCCACGTGCTGCGACGTCTGTCGCCACGAGGTAGCGGAAGTTACCCATCTTGAAGCCGTTCATGACGGCGAAACGGTCCTCTTGCTCAAGTCCGCCGTGAAGACGTTCAGCCGAGTAACCGGCTTTGTCGAGCTCAGCGTACACCGTATCGACGTTCTCTTTCGTACGGCAGAAAATCATACAGCTATCCGGGTTTTCGACGACCGTGATGTCTTGAAGGACAGCAAGTTTCTCGTTCCGATGAACGGGAAGTAAACGGTGTTCGATTGTCGAAGCCGTCATACCTGTCGATTCGATGGCGACACGTGCCGGAGCATTCATATGCTTCTGGCAGAGACGTTCGATATCTTGTGGGAATGTTGCGGAGAAGACCATTGTGACGCGATTTTTCGGCAACTGTTGAAGAATTTTCTCGACGTCGGCGAGGAAGCCGCGGTTGAGCATCTCGTCCGCTTCATCGATGATCAAGTATTCGATGCGATCGAGTGAGAGCGTCTCGCGCTCGATATGGTCCATGACGCGTCCAGGTGTACCGACGACGATATGTGTCTTTTGTTTCAACTCTTCACGCTGTTTCGAGAACGGTTCTTTCCCGTAGACGGCAGTCGCTTTGATTCGTTTGAAACGTCCGATGTTCGTCATGTCTTCCCGTACTTGAACGGCGAGTTCGCGTGTCGGCGTCAAGACGAGCACTTGCGGTTTGTTTTCGGCCCAGTCGATGAGCTCGATGACCGGAATCCCGAAAGCAGCTGTCTTTCCGCTTCCCGTCTGTGCTTTGACGATCAAGTCTTCGCGCTCAAGCGCACGTGGGATGACCTGTTGTTGTACTTCGGTCGGTGATTCGTATTTCATAATGCCTAACGCACGAGTAATCTCGTCGCTCAGGCGATAATCCGTAAATTGCTGTTTGTTCATGGGTAACCTCATTCTTTCGTGAAAACTTCTGCTTCAGAAAATTTCAATGTCTATTTGCAATACAGTCCATTATAGACCGAAAGACGGTAGGAAAGCGAATGAGAATCCATTATCCGAAGTCAGGCAACGTCGGGTCGGGTTGAATCACATAAAAAATAAACTGGTCATGAACATCTTCTAACTGTTCGATCAGCTCTTCATTTTGTTGTTGATATGCTTCTAGCAATTGAGGACATATGTAATGAACTGTTCCATCTTCACGAGCTAGGCTAGCGGTTTCTTCCTGATCAAATTGTAAAACTAACGGTTGTTGGCATGCTGTGCAGCAACCAATCTCCATCTTGTGAAAACCGATTTTTGCTCCCTCAATGAAACAAGCATCGCAATAATGCTTGATTGGATCACCGAAATGACCGAGTTCATCTGTATGGATGACTTCATGTTCGTTCAATGATTTATTGCAGCTGACGCAGTTATACATCAATAACACTCCTTTAGTGGTCTGTTCCAAAAACGTATCACGCGATGAGCTAATGCACAACTTTATCCATTAACAATATTTTTGTGGGTTCGAGTAATTGATTGAAAGGAGCTTACATAGTGGGACATAGCTATGAACATCTCATACATTCTCTAAGTAAATATCAACAACATACGAGTACAAATCATCTCGAAACTATCATCAAACCGATTCCAGATTTAGATCGTACCGGTGACCTCGATCCACGCGTCTTTGCGACACTGACCTCGAATCATGCTTCAGATGATGAACCAGATGGCGATTTCAATCTCGAGTCGGCACGTGCCAGCATGGGTTGGCCGAATCAGAATCGGACGACGACTGATATCAAAACCGAATATGTAAAGATTCCAAGTAAAGACAGGGATATCACGGTTCGCCTGTATCGTCCGCATCACACTGAAGCCATCCCAGCGATTCTCTTTTTCCACGGGGGCGGCTTCTTCGGAGGAACGCTCGATACGGTCGAGAATCCTTGTAAATTGCTTTCAGAACGGGCGAACGCAGTCGTCATCTCCGTCGATTATCGTCTCGCCCCGGAGCATCCGTTCCCGGCCGGATTGAACGATTGTTACCGAGCCTTTGAATGGGTGTATGACCATGCGAGTGAGTTGAACATTCTCCAAGACCGAATCGCGGTCGCCGGTGACAGTGCCGGTGGCAACTTGGCGACCGCTTGTTGTCTGATGGAGCAAGAACGAGGGGAGGGGCGCATTTGTTATCAAGCGCTCGTCTATCCCGTCGTCAATCTAGCATCCATTCCGACAAATGATTTTGAATGGACACTTGATGCGTACGACATCTCACACCATCACGACCTGATTCGAGGTGTCGTGCTCGCTCTTGCAGATCCAGATTCGTTACTAAATGACCTCTATCTTCAAGGGAAGACGGATGTCACGCATCCACTCGTCTCACCGTTGTTGGCAGAAGACGTCACGACTTTACCGCCAGCCTTGATTGTGACGGCAGAGTACGATTACTTACGACTTGAAGGGGAGGCGTATGCCCGAAAACTTTCAGAAGCTGGTATTCCGACTCGACTGATTCAATATCGGGGTATGGATCATGCCTTTATGGACAAATTAGGAGACTACCCACAGGCAGAAGATTGTATGAATGAAATCGCAAAAGGACTTAAGGAGCTGACGAAATGAAACAGTATACATTGGATTGGAAACGTTATGAGGAATTGGCACGTCAAGCGGTTGCGGAAGGGGTCGTGTTAGTCAAAAACGAACAGAAAACTCTCCCGTTGCAGTCTGAAACGAAGCTTGCCGTTTTTGGGCGTAGTCAGTTCCATTACTATAAGAGCGGTACCGGTTCAGGTGGGATGGTGAACGTCGGACATGTCACGACACCGCTCGAGGCGTTGCGTGAACGTACAGACATTCATATCAATGAATCGCTTTATGCGACGTATGAAACATGGGTGAACGAGAACCCGTTCGACCAAGGTGTCGGTTGGGCAGGTGAACCGTGGTCGCAACAGGAGATGGACGTATCGGACGAACTCGTCGACCAAGCTGCGCAGGAGTCAGATGTTGCCCTCATCATGATCGGACGTACGGCAGGGGAAGACCGTGACAATACGGCCGACCCGGGCAGTTACTTATTGACGGATATCGAACACGCGATGATTGAGCGCGTAACGAAGCGCTTCAACAAGACGGTCGTCGTGTTGAACGTCGGAAACATCATCGACATGAAGTGGGCGAATGAGCCGAGTGCAATCCTCTATGCATGGCAAGGTGGGATGGAAGGCGGAAAAGGACTCGTCGACGTGCTTGTCGGTGACGTGAGTCCTTCCGGGAAACTGACGGATACGATTGCCCGATCCATCGAGGATTATCCGTCGACAAAGAACTTTGGTCACGCGGATAAAGGGATTTATCAGGAAGATATCTATGTCGGTTACCGCTACTTTGAAACGTTCGCGAAAGACGACGTCTTGTACCCGTTCGGATTCGGATTGTCTTATACGACATTCCATACTGAAGTGAAGCGTACGGCAGAAGTCGATGGCGTTTTAACAGTTGAGGTGGAAGTGACGAACACGGGTGAGTGTGACGGGAAAGAAGTCGTCCAACTCTACGTCGAGAAGCCGCAAGGAAAACTCGGAAATCCGCTCCGGTCTTTAGTAGCGTTTGAGAAAACATTGCTTCTTGAACCGGGTGAGCGACAAACCCTTTCGTTTAACGTCCGCATGACTGATTTTGCGAGCTACGACGACTCTGGCGTGACGGGTCATGAATCGAGCTTCGTTCTCGAAGCAGGGGCATATCGCTTATATGTCGGGACAGATGTCCGTTCGGCTTCACTCGCTTTCGAAGTCGAGCAGCAGGAGCAACGCATTCTCGAGACGTTAAGCGAAAATATGGCACCTGTCCTTCCGTTCGAACGGATGAAGCCGATTCAGAGCGAAAAAGGATGGGAAGTAGGTTACGAATCAACGCCGCTTCGTGCCGTTGATGTCGAGACACGTTATTTGGAAGAACGCCCTGAGACTAGAGTGTTCACGGGTGACCAAGGCATCAAATTGAGCGATGTGTATCATGAAAAGGCGTCACTCGACACATTCTTGGATCAGTTGACGGATGAGGACTTGGCGACAATCGTCCGCGGACAAGGAATGAACTCACCGCGTGTCACGCCGGGGACGGCAGCTGCGTTTGGAGGCGTGTCCGACCGGTTGAACGAGCTTGAGATTCCAGCGGCGTGTTGTGCCGATGGTCCGTCAGGCATTCGCATGGATATCGGAACAAAGGCGTTCGCGCTTCCAAACGGGACTCTCTTGGCTTCTACGTTCAACGTCGACCTCGTTGAAGACTTGTTCGAGATAACAGGGCTCGAGATGCGGAAAAACCGGGTCGACACGTTGCTCGGACCAGGGATGAACATTCATCGCAACCCGTTGAACGGTCGGAACTTTGAATACTTCTCGGAAGACCCGCATTTGACAGGGAAGATGGCAGTCGCTCAGTTGAACGGGATGCATCGCGTCGGCGTGACGGGTACACTCAAGCACTTCAGCGCCAACAACCAAGAGGCACATCGTCATGATATCGATTCGGTCGTCTCGGAGCGCGCGTTACGCGAGATTTATTTGAAAGGGTTCGAGATGGCGGTGAAAGAAGGACGTGCATCGTCCATCATGACGACATATGGAGCGGTCAACGGCATCTGGACGGCAGGTCTATATGATCAAAACACGCGTATTTTACGGGACGAGTGGGGCTTTGACGGCATCGTCATGACAGACTGGTGGGCAAAAGTGAACTTCCGTGAGGACGAGTCGGCCAATCGTCAAAACACAGCGGCGATGGTTCGTTCGCAAAACGATTTGTATATGGTCGTCGACCGTCCGGACCTCAACTCATTCGAGGATAATACGATGGCATCGCTCGAAGAAGGGGTGGTCACACGGGGTGAGTTGTTGCGGAGCGCGCGCAACATTTGTTCATTCATTTTGAAATCACCGGCGATGGAGCGTCTTCTCGGAATTCATGATGGTTCGGTCGAGGTCCTCGGCTTTGAAGATGAGACGAATCAACAGGACGCATTCGAGTTGGACTATCAACATCTCGAGAACGGGGAGCACGTCGATTTGTCAGGAATCGACACCTCGACAGGCAACACGCACGTCTTCGCCATCTCGGTCGACCAGACCGGGACGTATGACATCACGTTGACGGCCCGTTCGAACGCTGGGGAGTTGGCGCAGATGCCGGTGACGTTGTTTGCGAACAATATCCCGGGTGCGACGTTCACGTTTAACGGGACGGACGGGGAATGGGTGACACAGACGAAGCAGGTCTTCTTCCTGAACCAGCATAATTATCTCCAACTCTATTTCGCATTGAGCGGTCTAGAAGTGAAGGACGTATCGTTCACACTTGCGGATGAATTCAGTATGAAGAACGGATAATGGATGCAAGGACGTCTCAATGAGGCGTCCTTTTTCTATTTACAAAAAGCATACACATCTGTATTCATTCTGAAAATGTATCTTTACAATAGTCCGTTACGCTACAGAAGTAGCAAACATTCGGGAGGGTTTACAGATGAAAAAGACAATGAAAAAGTTCGTTCCACTCGCAGTCGTTTCGACGCTTGCACTCGGGGGCATCGTTGGCGTTCAGCAACAAAACGAAGCAGAAGCAGCAAAGGATTCAAAGAATCATAAGGCGAAAAACGTCATCTTTATGATCGGGGACGGGATGGGCGTGCCTTATACGACGGCACTTCGTTATATGAACGATAATGAAGAGACGGTAGAAATGGAACCGACTGCGTTCGATTCACATTTGGTGGGAATGCAATCGACATATCCTGAGGACGAAGAAGAAAACGTAACAGACTCGGCAGCAGCAGCGACAGCGATGAGTTCTGGAGTCAAGACGTATAACAACGCGATTGCCGTTGATAACGACAAAACAGACGTGAAAACGGTACTTGAACAAGCGAAAGAGAACGGCATGTCGACAGGACTTGTCGCGACGTCAGAGATCACGCATGCGACACCGGCATCTTACGGCGCGCACGAGGAGCAACGTAAGAGCGAGAATGCCATCGCCAACGATTACTATGATGATTTGATTAATGGAGAACATAAAGTCGACGTCATGCTCGGAGGCGGAACGAAGTTCTTCGAACGCTCGGATCGAAATATTGCGAAACAGTTCCAAGAAGATGGCTACAGCTATGTCACGTCTGCTGAGGAAATGAAGCAAGACAACAACGAGCAAGTGCTCGGTCTTTTCGCGGAAGTTGGCATGGATAAAATGATTGACCGTGACGAGGAACAACCGAGTCTTGCGGACATGACGACTTCGGCTCTTGATCGCCTAAAAGGGAACGATGATGGGTTCTTCCTCATGGTAGAAGGAAGTCAAATCGACTGGGCCGGACATGATAATGATGTCGTCGGTGCGATGAGTGAGATGAGAGACTTTGAGCAAGCATTTGAGGTCGTTCGTGACTTCGCCAAAGAGAACGGTGAGACGTTAGTCGTTGTAACAGCGGATCACTCGACAGGTGGTATTTCAATCGGAGCGGACGGAAATTACAACTGGGATCCGACACCGATTCAAGCAGCGAAACGCACACCGGACTTCATGGCAAAAGAAATCGAAGGTGGAGCGGACGTAGAAGCCGTCTTACGTGAGAATATCGATTTGGAATTGACGTCTGAAGAGATTGCTTCTGTGAAGAAAGCGGCTGAGACGAATGACGTCACGAAAATCGACAACGCCATCGAGAAAATCTTTGATCAGCGTTCGGGAACGGGCTGGACGACGGACGGTCATACGGGTGACGACGTGCCGGTATACGCGTTCGGACCACAACAAGAGAAGTTCGTCGGTATGAGTGACAACACGGATCAGGCGAAACGGATTTTCAACTTGTTGAAGAACAAAGGGAAAATCAAATAAGTAAGAATATACGCCAAGACTACGTGGGATTTCCCGCGTAGTCTTTTTGAACGTATCATCTTTCATATGCTTCTAGGGATTTGATTGCATGCCGCAATACATCGACCTCTTCATTTTCCCACCCTAATCGGTCTACTGCATTGATGAACTGTCGTGTTGCTTTAATAAGAGAGACTTTCAATTCTTCAATAGAAACGATACCAATTTCTGTCTTCATTTGATCATCTTTCACAAATGACAATTCGAGTTCAGACAAAGATATTTTTTTGGCTGATATAGAAAGGGGGCCATCCATAAATGGAAACGAATGAATAGATTTAAGTGGAGCGTGTAAAATCGCGCGACAGTTATCGATCCACCATTTTAGAAGAACAGCAACGAAATCAGACCAACCGACTCCCGGGAAATAATCGTATGTATCAATGACAAAGTTGATTTCGCCAATAATTTGACCGGAGTACGTTAATGAATCAAGATCAATCTCGATGGAAATTTGATGACACATCAATGTTTCACCTCGTTTGTTTGTATGTTTTGACGTTCTAATATCATTAAGACCATCTTACTCGAGCGATAAGAAGTACGAAACGATGAGTTAAATTGACAAATTTTGTCGTATGATAGACAGACAAGCCATGATTCAATCAACGAGGGGGAAGCAGATGAAACACGCAGTGATTTTTGACATGGATGGAACATTGTTTCGGACAGATTTAATTTTGGAACGGGCGCTAGATGAAACGTTTGATCACTTACGAAGTGAAGAAAAATGGATAGGCCCGACACCGATTGATCAATATCGGAACATCATGGGGGTGCCGTTGCCTGTTGTTTGGACCACGTTGCTCCCACAATACGATGAGCAAGCTAGAGAAGAAGTCGATGCCTATTTCTTAACACGACTCATCAAAAACATTCAAAACGGGAATGGTGCATTATATACCGGGGTACTCGAGTTGTTTGAACAATTGCATCAGATGGGTCATTCCATGTTCGTGGCAAGTAATGGCTTGGTGGACTATTTACAGGCCATCGTCACGCACTATGAATTGGACCATTGGATTACCGAAACATACAGTATTCAGCAAATCGACACGTTGGATAAGGGTGATTTAGTGGCTGAAATCGTGAATAAGTATGAACTACAGGATGGCTTCGTAGTCGGAGACAGATTATCGGATATCATGGCTGCACGAGCGAACGGATTTACTTCAATCGGCTGTCGTTTTGACTTTGCGCAAGAAGCAGAATTGAAAGAAGCGGATTACGTCGTGAATCACTTGTCGGAAGTGCTAGACATCGTTCTAAAGGAGACGGTTTCGCTATAAGTGAATCGATTTCGAGTTTGGGTTCGTACGTAAAGTACTACAACAAATCGGGGGGATCATCATGCACACGCTCTACATGAAACAAAAAGTGTTCAGTCTACGCGGCCGCTTCACCATTAAAGATGCGGACGGACAGGATCAATATTTCATCGAAGGTAGCTTTATGAAGTTTCCAAAGTCGTTTGAAATTAAAGACGTGAATGGTCAAACGGTCACAACCATAACGAAAAAGACATTTAGTTTTTTACCGAAGTTTTTTGTAGAAGTGGATGGTACGGATATGATGACCATCTCAAAAGAGTTTTCATTCTTTAAACCGAAGTATTCGATCGATGCGGCCGGAATCGATGTCCAAGGGGACTGGTGGGACATGGATTTTGAAGTGACGAAAAATGGACAATCGATTGGAAGTGTTCAAAAGAAATGGTTCTCATGGGGCGACAGTTATGAGATTCGCGTCGAAGAACCGGATATGGAGCACCTTCTCATCTCAATCGTCGTAGCCATCGATTGCGCGAAAGCAGATCAAGCAGCGGCATCAAGTGCAGCAACATAAAGGGGAGTATCTAATGGAATTTTGGGACGTCTATAACGTGGACCGAGAAAAGACCGGTCGCACGTGGCAACGGGGAAGTCGTTTGCCAGAAGGAGAGTATCATCTTGTGATTCACGTGTGTATCTTTAACGAGAAGGGCGAGATGCTGATTCAACAGCGCCAACCGTTCAAGGATGGATGGGCCAATATGTGGGATATCACAGTCGGTGGAAGTGCCACGGTAGGAGATACGAGCCAACAAGCTGCGATGCGGGAGCTCGAAGAAGAGATTGGGCTCAAGCTTGATCTATCTCAGACACGACCGCACTTGACCATCAACTTCGACGAAGGATTTGATGACATTTACCTCGTCGAAGCGGAAGTGGATTTGAATGAGCTGACACTCCAGGAATCTGAAGTGCAGGCTGTTAAGTGGGCGGATGAAGCAACAATTCTGCAGATGATTCGACAGCGTGAATTCATACCGTATCATACGCCGATGATACCGTTACTGTTTGCCATGCGAGGACAATGGGGAGGAATTGATGGTCATGCATACGTACAAGTGGATAAATGAACCGAATAGCGTGAACGGATTTGAACCGCTCGCTTTCCGGACTTTGCCAGATACGGACTTTTGGCGAAATACACATTACGGATTTAACCGCATGACGGCGCATGCACGACTAACAGATGTCAAAGTCAAACGATTTACATGTCGGGCGACAATCCAAATGGAACCGAGCCATACATATGACCAGGCCGGGATCGTCTTATATGTGAATGATGACCATTGGATCAAGACGTCTGTCGAGTACATTCCGGACGGACCGTCACATCTTGGCGCGGTCGTCACTTCGTTTGGCTATTCGGATTGGTCGACACGTGATTTTTCAAATGAGATGATTCCTCAACCATTGACGTTTGAAATCGTGTATACAGATGGAGATGTGGAAATTTTTGTTGAGTATGATGATGGTACGCGTGAACAGCTTCGCATTGCCCATCTTCATGACGTATCGACGTTACGCATCGGGCCGTATGCGTGCAGTCCGGATGTGAATGCGACAGGTTTTGACGTGACATTTTCAAATTGGGAACTGCGTGAAGCATCGACATGAGTCGGTGCTTTTTTATGTCATTTTGATTTCACTTCCGAAAAGTGGTTGAAGTTGGGATGGATAAAATTTTATAATAGCGTTAACGAAAGCGCTTTCGGAAATCGCTTTCAAAAGAACGGACTGATATATTGCCATCACTTATCCTGAAGGAGGACGCATGATGAAGAAATGGGTTGCACTCGCACTTGGAACAGGTCTCGTCTTGTCATTGCCACAAGAAGTACCTGCTGAAAAGAGCTCAAAAGCAGACGACGCCAAGTGGAAACTTGTCTGGTCAGATGAGTTTAGTAAGGCGGAAATCGATCATTCGAAATGGAACTTTGAAACGGGGAACTGGATTGTCGACAAAGACGGAAATCCGGTCGCTGCCGGTTGGGGAAACAACGAGAAGCAATTTTATACGGACAAAAACGAAAACGCTTTCGTAAAAGACGGGAAGCTCGTCATCCGTGCAAAAAAAGAGCAAGCATCCGATCAATTCGGCACATATGATTACACATCGGCGAAGTTGACGACGAAGGGCACGTTCAGTAAGACATACGGTCGTTACGAGATGCGAGCGAAACTTCCAAAAGGAAAAGGGCTCTGGCCAGCATTTTGGATGCTACCGGAAGAGGACCGTTACGGTGGTTGGGCCGCATCTGGTGAGATCGACATCATGGAGTCATGGGGCAGTCAGCCGGACAAAGTCGCTGGCACGATTCACTACGGGGAAACATGGCCGAACAACAAGTACACGGGGAAAGACTATCACTTCGCAGAAGGTGACGGCATCGACAAATGGCATACATATGCGGTCGAGTGGGAGCCGGGTGAGATTCGTTGGTATGTAGATGGTCAACTCTACCAGACTCAAAATGACTGGTATGCGAAAGAAGCGAACAAAGCATCGAAATATAGCTACCCTGCGCCATTCGACCAAAATTTCTATTTGATCATGAACTTGGCGGTCGGTGGATGGTTTGATGGGGACGTCGATGAGACGACACCATTCCCGGCAGAGATGGAAGTCGATTACGTCCGCGTCTTTGACTTGAAGAACGGGAAGTATCGCGATGCTGTCGAGCCGACATACTCGGATGAAGAAGTCGTATTGCCAGAAGGGGCGAAGCAACCTTTAGAAGACGGGAACCTCGTCTATGATGAAGACTATACAGAACCGATTACAACGGTGACGAACGGTGCACAGGCGCTCAACCCGACCTATTGGAACTATGTGGCGCTTCCTGACTTTGGTGGTGTCGGTTCAGTCGATGTAATCGATTTGGCAGGATCACGTTTTGCCGACATTTCGATTGACCAGGCAGGAAGTCAGCCGTACTCGCATCAATTGATTCAAAACGTATCGCTCGGACAAGGCGGACATTATAAAGTGACGTTTGACGCCAAAGCGGACGCGGCGCGTTCGATCGCCGTTAAAGTCGGTGGTGGTCCAGACCGAGGCTATGCGAAATATTCAGATGAAGGGTCATTTGATTTGACGACAGACGTCCAAACGTACTCGATGACATTCGATATGACAGAAGAGACTGACCTTGCGGCACGTCTTGAGTTCAACGTTGGACTCAGTACGTCTGGTGTCCAAATCGGGAATGTCCGTGTCGAGCAGACACCTCGTGAGGCGTTCGATCCGAATGCGACAAAACCGAAGCTTGGAGACGGGAACCATGTATATAACGGTACGTTCGACCAAGGTGCGATGGATCGCATGACGTATTGGACGTTCGACCCAGGCATCACGAAAGGGACAGGCACGGTCGATCCAGTAGAGCGTCTCTTCCGTTTCGAAACGAACAAGAAAAAAGGAGCGCCGGCCACATTGGTGCAACAAGGCATTCAATTGCAAGAAGGACATGAATACGTTCTTCGCTTCAAAGCGCGTGCAGAGCGTGTAGACGGTCTTCAAGTCGGATTGAACGGTGCGAATGGGGATGCCTACCTCCCGCTTCAGCGTGTCGCTCTATCAGAAGCATTCGATACGTATGAAATTCCGTTCACGATGGAAGCCGGAACTGACCTCATGAGTCAGCTTCAGTTCATTCTCGGTTCTGAAAAAGGTGTGATTGAAATCGATGACGTCGAATTGCGCGATGTCACACCGGTTTACATCGATCCATCTCCACTCAAAAATGGAGCATTCACAGAAGGTCTCACACACTGGGGCTCCTATGTACACTTTGACGCACAGGCTGCTGTCGAAGCGGTGAATGAGGCAGCACGTATCTCGATTACGCAAGAAGGGAACGAAGCGTGGAGTGTCCTCATGGAGCAAGGCGGTCTTGAGTTACAGCAAGACCAAACGTACGTCGTTCAATTCGATGCATCTTCTACAGTCGCTCGTTCATTCGAAGTGACGTTAGAGAATGCCGGGTACTATCGCTACTTGAGCGAAGTCGTTTCGGTCACACCGGAAACGAACACGTACACGTTTGAAGTGACGATGCCCGTGACGGATATGACAGGATTGAAGTTCTTGATGGGACGCACAGAAGGATCACCACTTGGTGCCCATGACATCACGATTGATAACGTGAGTGTGACGTTGAAATAAGATGATACGCAAAACAGGAATTTCTCATCGTGAGAAATTCCTGTTTTTTAACGTTTTCGACTAATTAATCGTGCCGTTCGTAAAATCGACGGCAATAATTTACGTCGTTGTCGGAATGCGAGATAACGTCCTTCCCAGGACGGTTTGAACTTTTGTTTAAACTGTCTCAGGCCGCTGAACGGATAAATGTAACTGATGTTTTCGAAAATATCGGCGGCGACGCGCTCTGGCCAATGGGAGAATGTCTGCTCACCGACGGCGGCAAGTGGTGCCACGCCGAGTCCGACATGTTCATAGCTTTCCGCACGTGCCCATTCGATGATGTGAAGAATCAGCACTTCAATTGCTCCGGACGGCGCATCATTTTTCGAACGCATCAAATCGATTGAAAGGATCCCATTCCCTCGGAGTAACGAAATGAAGGCGACGACGACACCATCCGCATCTCGTAACAGAGCGATTGGATAACGTGTCAACGTTTCGTAGTCGAAGAAACCGAGAGAGAACCCTTTCTCGTTCCGATTTCCGATCCACTCGTCTGAGATCTCTTTTAACTCCTCTAATAACAGGAGGCTCGGCTCACAGACGATCTCGAACGTGATTCCCTTCTTTTCGAATTGATTATAAAGGGAGCGCATATTCGCACGCTTCTTACCCGACAACGAGAAGGTCGACACGTCAATCGTCGCCTCTTCCCCTAGCTTGAAGAACGTGAAGCCGGCATCATGAAGGCGTGGCATCCAATTCGGTGTGATTTGATAAAATAAAGGAATATATCCAATTCGGTCCGCATCTTCAATGAAACGCGTTAACAGTTCAGTCGCGGCCTGTCGTTCACCTTGGATATCTCCAAGGACAATCGCATGGTTTCGTGCTGTCGCAAATAAGAGGCATGCGTTTCCATTCTCGTTCATATAGAAGCGTTTATCTGCCATATGGGCTAAGTCAAAACCACTCGATGTGTGCTGTGTTGCTTGAAACTGTCTGATTCGATCTTCATCGTATGCCTCGCCGAGCGCCGGACGCTTCCAACGGTCGAACAGAAGCAGAAGCGCACTTGCTACGAGCGACGTGAAGAGGAGAAGGAGCACCGTCAACCAGCCGGCCTGATACGATGTGAAGAACAAATCATCGGTGTCGGCGAACGACTGCAGCAAGAGGGCGTGAGAGCCCACATACAGCAAAATGTAGAACAGGTTTCGAATGAGACGACCGGTCGTTAAAATCGAGCGGTATCGGACGTGACGTTTTCGCGTCAGCCAGACGAAAGCTGCGAAACCGATGACGACGAATGTCTCGAATAAGTTCAAGCCTCGAGCGATGACCCCGATGGTCGCCCAGATGAACGCCGTATTGAGTAACCAGAGCGTTCGCTTTGTCCGCACATACATGCCATATACGGACAGGAACATGAGCAGTCCGGCACTCAATAAGAGGAGCGTCCCAATCCACTCGAACCAACGATTCACTTCATAGAGTGGTGTCACGCTCGGGAGAAGTGTCTGGAACCAAATCAATAGACTGCTCATCAAGGCAATGAGACTCCCGGTCAAGCGCCCAATCTTCGCGAGTGTCCGGGAAACGATGCGCCATACGACGGTCCCAATCTCATATGAAGATCCAATGATTGGTCGATACTCGATCTGTTTGACGACCTGGTCCCCGAACGCGATGGCTGCGAGAAACAGTCCAATCAAAAAAGGAACGACGAAATAGACGAATCGGTAGATGATCAAAGATGAGAGGACAATGTCTTGATGAATCCCCAATTGTGACATTCCGACAAGATATAGTAAATCGAACGTTCCGGCGCCCCCTGGGACGAGGGAGACGACACCGACGACCGTGGCGACGATAAATACTCCAAAGAGTTGGGAGAACGAAGCTGACCCGTCGAGTAACGATAACGCGTAGATGGCGACAAGTCCTGCGGTGACCCATTCCGCAAGTGAAGTCATCGTGTAACCAATCAAAGTAGACCAACCGACGTTTGAGCGGCGTGAGGTGACGAACAGATAAAACGGGAGCATCGCACTCACCGCAAGTAATACCGGCCAAATCCACGGTTTCGTCCCGACGAGTGCGCCTGCCGGGAAAATCCCGACGAGCACACCGATGGAAAGGATGGAAAGCCCACTGATGAGTGTCGGAGTCATCCAACCGATCGCGCGGAGCAAGCGTTTTGTGTCTGTATAAGGACGGTACAGGGAAGTACGAAGGGCAATCCCAATCACTCCACCGAATCCGAGCATCCCGTTCATCGAGTTCGTGATCCATGCCGTTTGTGCGACTTTTCGTTTCGGTAATTGAATCTGTAGCGAGCGGAGCAAGAAGTAATCATACCCGGTCATCGTCAAGACAGCGAATCCGCCGAGTAGGATGAGTGTGAACTGTTCCCATCCGGTCAGTTGTTTCAATGTCGTGAAGGCGGTCGCGAGCGAGAGGTCTTTCAACTCCTGTCCGCTCTGGATTAAAATCAATCCGATTAACGCTATAGGGACGAGCCATTTTAATTGTTTCCATGAAAAACGAGTGCGCATGAGATTTTCTCCTTATCTGTCATATGACTGACAGCGTCTTCTAACTAAATCGTACTATAGGATACGACTGAAATCTGTAAAACGTTTCAAAAGAGGGAATTGTAAGCGCAAGAAAGAGGACGAAATGTTGATTTTATATTTGCTACAGTGAGAGTAAGAGAGGGGTGTGGACATGCTGACATTTGAAGAAAAGTGGGCGAAAGTGCTCGCTTGTGACGCAACGTATGATGGGTTATTTTATACGGCCGTGAAGACGACAGGAATCTATTGCCGACCCTCGTGCCGTTCCCGCAAACCGAAAAAAGAGAATGTTGATTTTTACATCACAAGACAAGAGGCAGAAACGAACGGCTTCCGACCGTGCAAGCGATGCCAGCCGGAAGTCGAGCATGCCCCACACCGAGCGCTCGTACAACAAGTGACCGTGTATTTGATGGAACATTATAAACAGCCGATTCGCCTCGAACAGATTGCCGAACATGTCCAATTGAGCCCGTTCCACTTGGAGCGAACATTTACCCAAGCGACAGGAGAGACGCCAAGGCAACTATTGGAACGACTTCGTATCGACAAGGCAGCTTATTTATTACGAACGACCACGATGAGCAACCTGACAGTCTGCTATGAGGTCGGGTTTCAAACGCCGTCGAACTTTTACCGCGTCTTCCGTCAAGTGAAAGGGTGCACACCGAATATGTATCGAAAAGGAGGGGACATATGAACGATTTGCTACTAGACGTCCCACAACCGTTTGATTTTCATGAATGTCTCGTCTTTTTAAGTCGGTCCGAACAAGAAGTACTCCATGTCACGACGGACAGGGTAGTTCAAAAGCTGATGCGAATCGGGGAACGTCTCATTCTCGTCGAACTTCAAGGAGAACAAGACCACATTCGTATCCTATTCCCGATCGATGACGTTTCAGATACGGAAAAAGAATGCGTGGAACGTGAAGTGCGTGACTGGTTAGACCTTGATCGTGACCTCACACCGTTTGAGGCGATGGGGGCAGAGGATGAATTGCTGGCTCCTTTGGTTGAAGCACATCGTGGGTTACGAATGATTGGTTTCCCAAATTTGTTCGAGGCGCTTACATGGGCCATCATCGGGCAACAAATCACGCTCTCCTTCGCCTATACAATCAAGCGGCGGTTCGTGGAACGATATGGTGAACAGCGAGTCATCGAGGGAAGAACGTACTGGACGTTCCCACGTGCGGAACGAGTCGCCCTGCTCGAGCCGGAAGCGTTACGAGAGCTTCAGTTTAGTCGAAGGAAAGCGGAGTATGTTATTGATATTGCACGGGAAATAACTAACGGAACGCTATCGAAAGCGTTGCTACAATCACAATCTTCATCTGATATTCGTCAACGCTTGCTTTCCATACGAGGTGTCGGGGCTTGGACGGCGGACTATGTATTGATGAAGTGTTTTCAGGATGCATCAGCCTTTCCGGTCGCGGATGTCGGATTGCATCAAGCGATTCAGCATCAATTAGGTATGCCTAAAAAGCCGACGATTGAAGAAGTGAAACGATACGGGGAGCGCTGGAAAGGTTGGGAAGGATACGCGACATTCTATTTATGGAGGTCATTATATGGAGATGTATAAATTAGACATGGAGACGCCGGTTGGCGTGATCGAAATCGTTGGAACCGAGAAAGTCATCCAGTCGATCTTATTCGTCGAACGCGAAGTGGCGCAATTACCTGAAGGGAATGTACCTGATGTGTTGCGACAGTGCAAGGAGGAACTCGATGCTTATTTTCGAGGGGAGAGGATGACGTTCACCTTTCCTATTGAACAAGTGGGCACGCCGTTTCAGCGGGAAGTGTGGGATGCATTACAGACGATTCCTTTTGCGGAGACGACATCATATCGTGAACTCTCTGAACGAGTGAAGCGACCTGCGGCTGTTCGAGCAGTCGGTGCGACGAACGGACGCAACAAACTGAGCATCGTCATTCCATGTCATCGTGTCATCGGGTCGAATGGGAAATTGACAGGATATGCCGGCGGATTATGGCGAAAAGAATGGCTCTTACACCACGAGAAACAAGTCGCACATCAAACCCAGTAAAAAAACATTTCCCCCTCCAAATCTGCTACACTAAAGGAGGTCCTATCGTGACGTCTGAATCGACGAAGTTGTAGGATGATTCCCGTCACTTATGGAGAAGGTTTTTGGAGGAATGTATGATTAAATTACTAGCAGATTCAACGTGTGACTTATCAGATGCAGTGCTTGAACAGTACAACATCGGGGTCGCGCCGTTGATCATTACGATGAACAATATGTCTTACCAGGACCGGGTGGATATCCAGCCGGATGATTTTTACGGAATGTTGGAAGCGCTCCCGGAATTCCCGACGACGGCGATGCCGAGTCCAGCGACGTTCTTAACATTGATGGAAGATGCGGTCGCTGCCGGTTACGAAGAGATCTTATGCATCTGTATGTCGAGTGGAACGAGCGGGTCTTACCAGTCAGCGGTCATTGGGAAAGAATACTTCGAAGAGGCGCATCCTGACTCAAACGTGAAAATTCATGTCGTCGATTCCCGATCGATGAGTCACGGCAGCGGCTGGCTATTGCTCAAGAGCGCGCAGATGCGTGAAGCCGGTGCGACGTTCGAAGAGCTCGTCGATTTCAACGAGACGTATAAGACGAAAGTGAAGCACTTCTTGTCCGTTGATGACTTGGACCATTTGATCAAGAGTGGGCGCATCTCGAACGCGAGTGCTATCATCGGAAAACTACTCATGGTGAAACCGATTATGAGCATGAAGAACGGGAAAGGTGCCATTGTTGCCAAAGAGCGAGGCACACGTAAAGTGTTGAAGCATTATACGGACGAGTTCGTGAAGCGCGTGAATCCGGACATCACGAATTTCGTAATCATCGGGTACACATCCGATCAGCGGATTGCCGAGAACTTAAAAGCGAAGCTTGAAACCGAAACAGATTTCACAGGCGAGATTTACCTCATGCAGATGGGGGTCTCGGTCGGGACACACGTTGGTCTCGGAGCCATTTCGATGTTCTTCGTGGAGAAATAACAAAAGCCGTCTCATGTCGAGGCGGCTTATTTATGTGGCCAAAATATGCTCGATGACGGGCGTACTGTCGTTGAAATCGAGACGATAGACGTCTGGATTACGCATCGTACGCCATGTTTCAAAGTCATATTTAGGATCAAGTCGTTGTAAGAGGAGCGCAAGCAGATTACCGTGAGTCACGAGTAGTATCGAGCCATGTTGCGACTGGACACGCTCGATCACTTGCATGATTCGCTGAGTCGCTTCCTCACCAGATTCAGCACCAGGCAACTTGAACGTCGGGTCGATGAACGACTGACGTAGCGGTGTCAGCCAGTCTTCGAGCGGTCCATCAGACAGAATACGCTCTCGTAACAACGGTTCACGTTCGATTGGAAGTTGGTGGGCTTCGGCAAGAGGTGTGACCGAAGCGACCGCTCGGGTGTAGTCGCTTGAGAGTATCCGGTCAATCGGGATTTCACGAAAGAAATCACGGAGCAGGTGTGTTTGTTCGTGACCCGCTTCCGTGAGTGCTGCATCAGGTTCTTGACCGGAGGCCGAGCAGTGGCGAATCAGATAGAGTGTGGACATGTGGATTCCCCTTTTTGAAACGCTCAATTACCAGCAAGATAAGCGTGTCATCGAGTCATTATGACTTGTGATATATGCAATCTCCTCAAATTCATGCAAAGAAGCATTTTCGTAGAGGGAGTTGAGCATCTCTTGGTCTTTACAGTATATCGTCACGTATTGACTGTCTATCACAAGTAGCACAAACTCGCACTTGCTATGTAAAAAGTCTTCGTACGTTATGATTTCCGAGGACATATTAGAGTGGAATGCTTTGATATCAACAAAAATCAAATAGTGTTGTTGAGTGATCCGTTCATTGAGTTGTCGACCATTGATGACAGTCGACTCCGGAAACAACAAACAGTCAAGTTGTCCATCTTTCACAATATAGGATTCCTCATCAATCACCTTCCATTGATATTGGTCGAGGGGGATAGGGGTCAATATATCTTGTAAAAAATGACCGTATTGATTAGGGATTGTAAAACTTAGACCGCGTCTCAACAGAACACCTCCTTCGTTCCGAGGAATCATGACAATTTCATAAAAAGTTTCAGCACAAAAAATCATACATAACCCTTATCATTCATCACAAAAGAGTTATAATCGGTATAACGATTATAAAATATATGATTGAGGAATGGGGATTCTTCGGTTGTATGACAAAAAATTCAGGGGATAAGGATGGGGTTTTCATGAGCAGTACGCAAACGAGAACAGACGTCATTTTAATTGGGGCAGGCATTATGAGCGCAACGCTCGGTTCACTCTTTAAAGAGCTTGTACCGGAGTGGAACATCAAAGTGTTCGAAAAGCTCGATGCAGCAGGGGAAGAAAGTTCAAACGAATGGAATAACGCAGGTACGGGACATGCCGCACTTTGCGAGTTAAACTATACAACGGAGAACGCGGATGGGACGATTGATATTTCCAAAGCGGTCAACGTCAACGAGCAATTCCAAATCTCACGCCAGTTTTGGGCACATCTCGTCAAGCAAGGATTGATTGAAAATCCAGGTGCCTTCATTCGTTCAATTCCACATATGAGTATGGTCCAAGGGGAGAAGAATGTCGATTTCTTGAAACGCCGTTTGGAAGCGCTCACAACGAATCCGTTGTTTGAAGGCATGGTCTTATCGGACGATCCGAATCAGCTACGGGAATGGTTCCCGCTCATAATGGACGGACGGACATCGGACGAACCGATTGCCGCGACGAAAATCGATTCAGGGACGGACGTGAACTTCGGCGCGTTGACACGGATGTTGTTTGACCATCTCACATCAAACGGAGTCGAGGTCAACTACGGCCATAGCGTCGAGGACGTGAAGCGTCTCGATAACGGTCTGTGGGAAGTGAAAGTGAAAGACTTGTCTGCGAACAAGATTGAGACGCATACGGCACCGTTTCTCTTCATCGGAGGCGGTGGCGGAAGTTTACCACTCTTACAAAAGACAGGGATTCCGGAGTCGAAACAAATCGGCGGGTTCCCAGTCAGTGGACTCTTCCTCGTCTGTAAAAATCGTGAGGTCATCGAGCAACATCACGCTAAAGTTTATGGAAAGGCGAAAGTCGGGGCACCACCAATGTCGGTACCGCACCTCGACACACGCTTTATCGATGGACGAAAAGAGTTGTTATTCGGACCGTTCGCCGGCTTCACGCCGAAGTTCTTGAAAACAGGATCGAACTTGGATTTGATTCGTTCGGTCAAACCGAACAATGTCATCACGATGCTTGCGGCAGGGGCAAAAGAGATGCCGCTCACGAAATACTTGATCGAACAGGTGCTCTTGTCACACGACAAGCGCATGGATGAACTTCGTGAATTCATCCCGAACGCCAAGAACGAAGATTGGGAAATCGTTGTGGCCGGGCAACGGGTTCAGGTCATAAAAGATACACCGCAAGGAAAAGGGACACTTCAGTTCGGAACAGAAGTCGTCAGCGCGGAAGATGGTTCCGTTGCGGCACTTCTTGGTGCTTCTCCAGGCGCATCGACAGCTGTTCATGTCATGTTGAAGGTGCTCGAGCAGTGCTTCCCGCAACAGTTACCGGAGTGGGAAGAGAAAATCAAAGAGATGGTTCCGTCATATGGCTTGAAACTTTCGGAACATCCGGACCTGTTCAAGACGATTCACGAATCGACAGCGGTCACGCTCGGTTTAGAAGAAAAGGACATGGTCCACAACTGAAGAGAATAAGGCGAGTATACAATCGTATGCTCGCTTTTTCTTTTGGGACTGTAAAAGGAGAATAAAAAAATGGGTATTTACAAAAATAGGAATATGAAAAGGAGGGATACGTCATCGATCCGATTAAACTGAGTAAGTGGGAGCAGAAAAAATATGCACGTTATCTAAAACATCTGCGAACATACGATGAACACTTTGAGTATTGTGTCATTCCGAATTATGAGGAGTATGCAATGGAACTGAAGACAGAGTCGATTCAACTCGCTGATTGTTTTGCTGTGCTGATGCGTCAGAACGGTCACTATGTGCTCGTCTCCATAGCGTTAGATGGAGAATGGGAACTCAAACGTGTGTTGCAATGGCTTGATTTCCACGAAGTGAGATTGTTTCATCCTACACAGGATACATTGATTCTATCGAACGTACAGGATGTGATTGATGCGGTCACATTTCAAGGATACCCTCTCGTATTAGTCGAGAAGGGGACGAACGTGCTATTCGTCGGTCCTGAATATCTAGAAGAAGTCACAGATGAATTCGAGCAGTACCATAAAATCACGAATACGGCGTCGGCAGAATCGCTACAGATTGAAGATGAATAAGGAGCGGTGTCTCATGAATCAAGACGGGTTGAAAGAGTTTGTTGAGGGCATCACTACGAAAGAATATTTGCGACCGTTTGTCAGTAAGTACAAATTGTCGAAACCGAATGTCTTTGTAGTTGGAATCAATCCAGCCTCTTCGATTTTGAAAATAGATGTAAATTATGATGTCAAACGATACATTGATTTAATCACGGACAGAGAATCGTTTTTAACGTTCATTCAACAGAAAAACGTACAAAAAGGAAAGAAACCTTTTTCAAAAACGAGAATCGGACTGAATCATTTGGTAGAACATTTAGAAACGAAGTCGAATGGGAAAATCGAAGTATTGGAGACGAATATCAATGCATATCCGACGAAAAATGCGAAACAATTAAAGGCGATGTCGCCTCGAATTCAAAAAGCTGGTCAGGAATGGTTTCGTAAATTGATGCTTGAGCATGCCCCGCCTGTCGTCATCGTGCATAGTCTGGATGCGACACGTGATTTGATGGAATGGTTAGATTCTGAAGAGATACTTTCGCCGTTGGTTTACAATCGGTCTTATCGGCTCAAAGACTGGATTGAGCTTGGTCCCATTCCAATCAACTATCCTTGTGGTGCGAGAGGCGTCGTCTTTTGTACCAAGCACTTGAAATACTATGGGCGGAAAGGCAATGCGTTTCAACAGTTAAGAGATGACGTATTGAACCAGTGTGAACTACTCGCCACTTATTTGCTTCGCAAATTGAAGAGGGAGCTTCTTGGGAAGACCGTGCTCTTACTAGCCACGATTGTTTACCAAGCTCGTCGGGTGGTTCCCACCCTGAAGGATTGTCAGTCGGCCAACATCAATAGGTTGATGCTCGCGTTGATGTCACGG
>NZ_JACSKM010000014.1:0-64407 GCF_018617615.1 Exiguobacterium sp. s189
CTCGGTCAGAGCGCCTCATGGCCCAAAATACGACAAAACGCCCGTTTCAGACGAAATGAAACGGGCGTTTTGTCTACAGTCTGAAAGAATCAGCGTAATTAGCGCTGATTCTTTTTTTGTCAGAAAGGGAAACGCTATCATCTGTCGAATAAGAACCATGTAAGCGAATCGCGGTCACACATATAGGACACCGCACAACGAAAAAGGAGGAATCACCATGTTCCATCGCCGTAAAACGTATACGATTCGACCTGAACGCCTGCAAGAATTCACCGACTTCTTCCATACATACATCTATCCGATTCAAGCGTCCCATGGCGCCCGACTCGTCGGACGCTGGGTGACCGAAGACAAGTCGGAGGTCATGGCACTATGGGAATACCGGGACCGTGAACACTATGAACAAGTCGAGCGAGATTACCGTGGTAGCGCGTTACGACGGGACGCCATGAAGCAGCGAGCCCGCCTCGGAAAAGACCTGTATATCAAGTCGAGCGAAGAGTTCATGATGCCGACCGGTCACTATACACCGCCGCGTGCGATCGTCTGTGTGACAGCGTATATCACGAATGAAGCAGGTGAGGTCCTCCTCGTCAAAAACATGCACCGAAACGACTCCTTCGAGATGCCGGGCGGACAGGTGGAAGAGCACGAGTCGCTCGTCGATGCCATCCACCGTGAAGTGGACGAAGAGACAGGCGTGAAAATCGAGGTCGAAGGCATCACGGGAATTTATCAAAACGTGTCGTCCCGCGTCCTCTGCGTCACGTTCCGTGCAAAATATGTATCGGGGGACCTCAGACCACAAGCCGGGGAAACACAGGAAGTCGGATTCTACAAAGTCGACTCGCGTAACGTCGGTGACTATATTAAACGGGAGCACTTCCAGATGCGCTTCCTCGATGCGATTGACCCTGTATATATGCCATACGCCATCTACAAAGTACGTCCATACGAATTGATTGAGCGCATCGAGCGCCAATCGGTGTAACGCAAAAAGGGATGATCCGCTACGTGCGAATCATCCCTTTTCTTTATGCTTCTTCTTGTAGATCTTCTTGCAGTGATTGTCCAGTCTCCACTAACAGTTTCCGGACACGGCGTTTTTCTACGTGGAGAACGGTGAACGTCATGTCTTGATACGTGACTTGTGCACCTTTCTCCGGAATGTCGCCGAGTAATTCAACGAACCAACCGCCCATCGTGTTGGAATCGACGTCTGGTTCCGCAATCCCCATCTCTTCCGCGAATTCATCGACGTTCATGTCAGCCATACACTCGTAGACTCCTTCACGGAGACGTCGGAGATAGACGACGGATTCGTCGTGCTCATCCCAGATGTCGCCGACGAGTTCCTCGAGCATGTCTTCTAACGTGATGAGACCCGCCGTGCCCCCGAATTCATCGAGGACGACAGCCATGTGAGATTGTTTCTGTTGGAGAATCGGAAGTAGTTCAATCAATTTCGTCTGTGGTGACACGTATGTGAGCGGTCGGATGAGCGAACGGACATCCGTCACTTCATCCTTCATCATCGAACGTAAGAAGTCACGTTCTGATAAGACACCGATGACGTTGTCAATCGAGTCTTTGTAGACCGGCAAACGTGAATGTCCCCCACTGAAAATCGTGTCTTTGATTTCATCGAGCGAATCGTCGATGTCGACAGCCAAAATATCGATTCGCGGCGTCAAGACGTCATCGACGGTAATATCGTTGAAGGCGAAGGCGCTATGGACGAGTTCAGCTTCCGTCTCACCAAGCACACCTTCCTCTTCTCCCATATCGACGAGCACTTTCAACTCTTCTTCCGTGACGGACGGTTCCTTGTCTTTCATCCCGATTATCCGAAGCGTCAACTTCTTCAAGCCAGTGAAGATCATCGTCACCGGTTTGAGGACTTTGACGAGGAAGACGAGAATCCCGCTGATGAGAAGCGAATATTTCTCCGCAAACTCTTTAGCGAGCGACTTCGGTAAAATCTCACCGAAGATCAAAATGATGACCGTCGTCGCGAACGTCGACACGAGAAGACCCGTACCGCCACTAAAAATCGATGTGGCGATAGCGGTTGATACCGTCGCCGAACCGATGTTGACGATGTTGTTCCCGACGAGGATTGTCGAGAGCGTATCATCAAAGCGGTCGACGAGACTAAGGACGCGTTTTGCGGCTTTATCGCCGTCTTCTGCCATCCGAATCATCCGAACACGGTTTACACTTGAAAGCGCCGTTTCTGCTGATGAGAAAAACGCTGACAACATGATGAGAACTACATATAGAATTAAACTTGACGAGGGCACAGGGTCCACGTTAGCTTCACACTCCGTTTCTTCTTAACAAATAATTTTTTTCTTACTCCACGAACTCGAATTCGAAGTCGAGAATCGCAACGACGCTGCCGTCTTCGGCACCGAGCTTACGAAGATCATCATCAACGCCCATCTGACGCATTTGACGAGCGAATCGTTTGATCGACTCATCATGGTCAAAGTTCGTCATCTTGAAGAGCTTCTCGATGCGAGGGCCCGTGATCACGAAGCGATCGTATTCATCGATGTGGATCTGATAGCCTTTCTCTTCCTTCTCATAACGATACACGACACGAGGCGTCGCTGTCTTCTCTTCAAGCTCATCAAGTGGGAATTCAGGTGTCGTATCGACAAAGTTCGCCACTTCGATCAACAAGTTACGAAGGCCATCTTGTGCGAGGGCGGAGATTGGGAAGACTTTGACATCGTCTCCTACTTTCTTCTTGAACTCTTCAAGATGTTCCTCTGCGTCTGGCATATCCATTTTGTTTGCGACGACGACTTGTGGACGCTCGAGGAGACGTAAGTTATACGACTCGAGCTCACGGTTGATCGTCGTGTAGTCTTCGAACGGGTCGCGTCCTTCCATTCCACTCATATCGATCATGTGAACGATGACTTTCGTCCGTTCGATATGACGAAGGAATTGGTGACCGAGACCGACGCCTTGGCTAGCCCCTTCAATCAAACCTGGAAGGTCGGCCATGACGAAGCTACGGTCGTCCGCTGTCTTGACGACACCGAGGTTCGGTGTGATCGTCGTGAAGTGGTACGCCCCGATTTTCGGACGTGCCGAAGAAACGACCGACAGCAATGTTGATTTCCCGACAGACGGGAAACCGACGAGTCCGACGTCTGCGAGGAGTTTCAATTCAAGACGCAATTCGCGCTCTTGACCTGGTTCACCGTTCTCCGCGATTTCTGGAGCCGGGTTGGCTGGTGTCGCGAAACGACAGTTCCCACGTCCACCACGTCCACCTTTAGCGATTGTCGCTTGTTGTCCGTGCTCCGTCAAGTCGGCGATGACTGTATCCGTCTCTGCGTCGAATACGATTGTGCCAGGTGGGACTTTGACGATGAGCGGCTTCGCTTTACGTCCGTGCATCCCTTTTGACATTCCTTTTTCGCCATCATGGGCGATAAACTTCTTCGAATAACGGAAATCAACGAGTGTGCGCAATCCTTCTTCTACTTCGAAGACGACGTCTCCACCGTGACCACCGTCACCACCTGCAGGTCCACCATCTGGGACATACTTTTCGCGACGGAAGGCAACCATCCCTTTTCCGCCGTCTCCAGCTTTTACAAAAATATTAACCTGATCGACAAACATTTATTTCCCCTCCTTTATGTGAAACGTAGTCATCTCTACGTTCTGTTCGTACACATCGGCTGACGTGAACACGTCTTCCGGGACAGTGCCCGTGACGCGAACCATCAGTCCGTCCGTGAACGTCACATGAATCGGCCCGTCCGTGTCTTTCAACAAGCGGACAAGCATCTCTGCCACTCGCGCATCATCGATGGCGAGTTGGTCGGTCGAAATCGTATACGTCATCCGTCCTTCCCAATTCGCTTGAATCACGATAAGGCTCGTCTGTGGCACGTTCAAACGAACGAGCGCACTCTCCTCGTCGGCCTGTTTCCGATAGCGTTCGTATAGTTCCTCGAGCTTATTCGGATCGAGTGCCGCATAGAGCGAGATCAATTGAAGCCGATTCATCCATTCGTGACGGACGGTCGATAAGAGCTCGAGTGTCTGTTCTGAATCCATTTGATCCTCTCCTAGAAAAAAAGACTCTAACCAAAAAAGTGGCTAGAGTCTTCTGCGTCGTTCAACTTACGCGACTGGGTAAACGCTCACTTGTTTCTTGTCGCGACCAAGACGCTCATAGCGTACTACGCCGTCAACTTTCGCAAACAAAGTGTCGTCGCCACCACGGCCAACGTTTTCACCTGGGTGAATCTTTGTACCGCGTTGGCGGTAAAGGATTGATCCAGCTGAAACTGTTTGTCCGTCAGCGCGTTTTGCACCGAGACGTTTCGAAATTGAGTCACGACCGTTTTTAGTCGAACCAACTCCCTTTTTCGAAGCGAAGAACTGAAGGTTCAATTGTAACATGAGGTCCACCTCCTATTGTTCAATTTGGATATATTCACCGTAGCTTTGGGCGACCGTGTCTAACTGCACGAGCATCCCTTCTAATAACAGTTGGGTGCGTTCCATATCCTGCGGTGATAAGTCAGGATACGTCTCGACATAAAAGTAACCACCCTCTGTTTGATCTGCCATTTCTACAAGAAGCGATTGACCCGCAAGCGTTTCGCCGGCGTTATAGGCACCAAATATGATGGCTGAAACACCGGCGCACACCAAGTCAGAACCAGGTTCTGCAAAGTTGGCATGACCAGTCACTTCGACGGAGCGAATCGAGTTCGCCTCGTCTCGTCTCACCTTGACCCGAATCATAGCTTACGCTTCGATTTTCTCGATGCGAACTTTCGTGTAAGGCTGACGGTGACCTTGCTTACGACGGTAGTTTTTCTTAGCTTTCATTTTGAAGACAGTGATCTTCTTAGCGCGGCCGTGTTTTACCACAGTACCGACAACTTTAGCGCCTTCTACGAGTGGAGCGCCGACTTTAACATCGTCACCACCAACGAAAAGAACCTCACCGAATTCTACAGTACCTTCGACATCAGCATCGAGTTTTTCGATGTAGATCTCTTGACCTGCTTCAACTTTGATTTGCTTACCACCAGTTTTGATGATTGCGTACATATACGTGCACCTCCTTGTTAAACTCAGACTCGCCATCCTGGGCAGGGCAAATACCTTTAAAACCCGTTCTGTGCGGTTGTAGCCATTTGGGTGCTTCCAAACGAACTAACGTTATAGATAATACCATTCTCAAATATTCATTGTCAACGCCGAGATAAGAAATTCTGACATTCCTTAGACGTTCCGTAAAAGGCGAACTCCGGCTCTCCTTCGACGAGGTGTACGTCGATGTCAAATTCATGCCAGGAAGCGGCATGCCACTTTTTCGGTAGTGCGAGCACGACCGCCTCGTATTGCCCGCTAAGGTCGAGGAGCGCTCGTTCAAACTGCGAGAAGACGGCCAGTTTCGATGGCTTGCCTCCATATGTCATCCGGTCTTGGATCGAGCGTCCGGTCCGTTCTCGTGACAATTCGAATAAGCCCATCCGTGTGAATCCGTACACTTCGACCCGTCGTGGGTCACGTGCCCCGAGCTCTTTCATCTTTTTCAGGAGACGGGTCTGACCATCTTTCGAACCGCGCAGAAAGTCAATGACGACCATGCCGCCGATGTTACGTAAGCGCAACTGCTCCATGATCGTATAGAGCGCCGCTTCATTGATTGTGTCGGCCGCGCGCCCCTTGTCTTTGACGGCGACGTTCTTCCCGCTGTTGACGTCGACGACGGTCATCGTCTCGACTTGTTCGATCAAGACGAACGCCCCGCCATCTAGCCAGACGGCACGACTCTCTAGCTTTTCAATCGCCTCGTCGAGACGCTTCGCCTCCGGGATTCGACCTTTGCCGATGTGACGTTTCACGGGAACGTCCAAGCGTTCGACGCGAGCTTGTCCTTCCTTGTCGTTCAAGAGGACCGATTCGACCGCATGACGCCGCACGAAGTGTTCACACAGTAGTTCGTCTTGCCCGTACCGTTGTTCGATCACAGCTTTCGCACGGTCTCGAAGTAGATCGAGTTCTTCCTGTAAGGCGTCTGGTGCCACTTGTCCCGCCTCCGTCCGAAACAGGACCCCTTCCTCTTCTGAAAGGGCAATCGACTTCGAGAGACGGTCCTGCGTGACGAGGTCGAGCTTCCGACTGAACAGTTTACGACGACCGTACGGGAAGTAGACGAGATAGCGTCCACCGAACCGAATGTTTTCGGTCACTTTATGATGCTTGCCGTTGATGCCTTCTTTCGTCACTTGCACGAGTCGTTTTTCCCCGACAACAGCCGCTTGTCCGATGGCAGGCACGTCCGGATACGAGGTCAGTGCGCGAAGCGTCTCCGCAATCGGTAAAAAGAACGTCGTCTCCCCATCCGTCAAAAAAGCCGCGCCGAGTGACGGGTGGATCCGTTCAATCGCAGCCTCGACAATCGTACCGACCGACAATTGGTCGACGAAGCGTTCTTCGACCTCGAGTAACCGTTCCCCGTCCACGAGCATCGCCCGTTCAATGGAAGGTGTTCGTTCGTAGATTAACTTCATGTGCACCTCTCCTTTCGACAGAAAAAGGCAACTTTCGTTGCCTTTACGCTTTTTTCATTCCAAATTTCATCATGAGTCGTGCCCAGAAGCCGACCGGCGCCGTCTCTGTCTGAATCGACATGAGCGGGACCGATTCGCCGAGGATGCGACGCGTGATGTTGCGGTACGCTTGTCCGGCATTGTTGTCCGGGTTCATCGTGACCGGCACCCCGCGGTTCGCAGCGGCAATGACTTCCTCATCATCGATGACGACGCCAAGGAGGTCGATCGACAAGATGCGCATGATGTCATCGATATCGAGCATATCGCCCGATTCGACGAGGTGATTTTTCACCCGGTTGACGACGAGCTTCGGTGCTTCGATGTGACTCGCTTGCTCGAGCATCCCGATGATGCGGTCCGCGTCTTGGACGGCCGCCTTCTCAGGCGTCGTGACGACAATCGCCTCGTCCGCTCCGGCGATCGCGTTCATGAACCCTTGCTCGATCCCCGCAGGACAGTCGATCAAGACGAAATCATATTCCGTCTTTAATTGGTCGACAATCTCTTTCACTTGCTCAGGATTGACCGACGTCTTGTCTTTCGACTGCGCGGCCGGAAGTAAGTACATCTCTTCAAACCGTTTGTCGCGAACGAGCGCCTGATTCAACTTACATTGTCCCGTGATGACGTCGACGAGGTTATAAATGCTCCGGTTGTCGAGTCCGAGAATGATATCGAGGTTACGCAACCCGATATCCGTATCGACGAGACAGACCGAGTGTCCAGACAAGGCGAGCCCCGTCCCGATGTTGGCGGTCGTCGTCGTTTTCCCGACGCCCCCTTTTCCTGATGTCACGACGATGGCTCTGCCGTTTTTCACTTCTTTTTCTGTATGTACAGGCTCCACTACTTGCTCCATTCCACTCACCCTCTCTGTAATTCCATTGCATATGCGTCTTTCAGACCGGTCATGACGTGGCGGAGACGTGTCATCTCAATCCCGTCATTCGTCTGATACGCACAACCCATCTCAATCTCAGGAAGTTCTTCCTCATCGTCGGACGTGAGAACGTGTTCGCCGATTGCCAAAAACTTCGGATGGAGGAGGCTCGCGGTAATGACCGCTTCTTCCCATCCTTCGACACCCGCACGCACATTTCCTCGTATCGTGCCCAAACAATAAATACTTCCTGTCGCCCGTACCTCAGAACCAGGGTTGATATCCCCAATTACAAGCACCGAGCCATCGAACGCGAGGACCTGTCCACTGCGAATCGTCCCACTATGATAGTGGAACGTCTTTCTGCCGTACGTCGCTTTCGCTTCTTTCGTCAACATGACATCGCTCGACAAGTCTTCAATATAAAAAACGCCATGACGAGCGACGACCTCACGAATTTGACGTGTCAGCTCCTCGTCAAGATAACGAGTACCCGCGTGCAACTTCAGGGCAATCTTACCGGACGGCGGCTCCATTTCTTGTAATGTCGCTTCAAAGTCCGTAAGCACCTCGTCGATGCCACTCTTCGGATTGAAGTGGATGGCAATTCCGTTGCGATGTCCTTTAATCGTAATGTGTCGTTTACGCTCCATCATGGCTACCCTCTTTTCACAACAGGTCGGATCGTCACATACCGCATCATCGGATAATAAAGAATCACGATGGCGATGGCATTGACGAGCACGGTCCCTGGAATCTGTTCAATCAATAGTGTTTGAATCGTCATCAACGTCCCGCCAATCACTGCCATGATCCCGTATATCGCAACTGTGAATACGACAATCATGAACGTGAAGGTGATGGTGACGGAGAAGAAGTTCTCACCTATATATTTTAACACGAAGCTGGCTAAGAGAGGAATGAGTGAAAAAGTAAATACATAAATTCCGAGCAAGTCGGTGTAGACGATGTCATACAGCAATCCGAATACAAGACCGAACCCAAGCGCCGTCTCCCATCGACCGTACAGACTGACGAACATCAGCCCGATTAGCGTCAATAAAAGATACGGCGTGGCATAGTGCCACGAGAAAATCGATGCCCATGTTCCTTCAATAAGAAAAAGGAGGAACAGGGCGATGAACACTTTCATGTTACTCACCCGCTGCTCCTCCTTCCTCGGGACCCGTTAGAAACGGTTCGTCTAGTGTCCGATCAATCACGTACATTTGTGAGAACTCATTGAAGTCGGCCTCCGGTTTGATCCGGGCGACTTGAGAGACGCCATATTCGTCCGTCTCGATCGACTCGATCGTACCGATGACGAGTCCGGCCGGGTAACGTCCCCCGAGTCCAGAGGTCGATACGATTTCTCCTTCTTTCAGCTTGACGCTGTTCGATACTTTCGTGAAGAACAACTCGTTTGTCTCCGTATCGAAGCCGTCAATCGTCCCATACGTCGCTTTGCCGTCCGCATCTTTGACGACAGCCGAGACGTTGTTTGTCCGGTTGTTGTCGCTGAGCAGTTGCACTTGTGACGTATAGGCACTCGTTTGAATGACACGACCGACCATCCCGCTCGCCGCGGTCACGGCCATGCCCTTCTCAACGCCGCTTTCAGAACCGACGTTGATGGTGACGTAGCGTTGCCAATCGTTCGGTGTCCGCCCGATGACCTCCGCCGGAATGAGGTCAAAGTCGCGTAACGACTCGTCTTTCGCTTCGACCATTTTCCGAAGCTCCTCATTCTCACGGCGCAAATCATCTGCCTCAACCGATACCTCGGCATACTTCGCCAAATGTTCTTTCAGTTGACGGTTCTCTTCGTAGATGTCGCGGACGTCCGAGATGGATGAGACGGTCGAGTCCATCCATCCGATTGGTACCGCGAACACTCGCTGGAACGTGCCGACCACATCACGCGTGACGTCTTGGTACCAGGCTGATTCCGATCGTCCTCGAATCGAAACCCCTAAAATGACGAAAAACAAGATCAGTACAATTAGCGTGATGATGAGCTTTTTATTACGTACGAATCGGCTCATCGTGTCTCACCTCTCATCGACGTGACGAGATGCCTGATTTCGAACGGAGGACGTCCATCATTTCAAGAGATTTTCCTGTACCGACTGCTACACAGTCGAGCGGCTCGTCCGCAACGAGTGTCGGGATGTGCGTCTCGTCTGAGATGACGTCGTCCAAGTTTTTGAGGAGCGCGCCGCCGCCTGTTAAGACGATTCCACGGTCCATCACGTCAGCCGCGAGTTCTGGTGGTGTTTGTTCAAGCGTCTGCTTGACACCTGCCAAGATCGCTTCGACTGTATCCGAGAGTGCTTCGCACACTTCTGTAGACGACACTTCGATTTGTTTCGGAAGTCCTGTTACGAGGTCGCGACCACGGATTTCCATCTTCTCCGCCTCGTTTGATGCGTCGATACGTGCTGAACCGACTTCCATCTTGAGCGTCTCGGCCGTACGTTCCCCAATCATGAGGTTGTACTTGTTTTTGATGTAACGAATAATGGCGTCATCCATTTCGTCACCACCGACACGAATCGATTGGCTTGTCACGATGCCGCCGAGTGAGATCACTGCGACTTCGGTCGTACCACCACCGATATCCACGACCATCGAGCCAGTCGGTTCCCAAACCGGGAGACCTGCGCCGATTGCTGCCGCGAACGGTTCTTCGATTGTATAAGCTTCACGAGCGCCTGCTTGTTTCGCAGCGTCTTCGACAGCACGTTTTTCAACAGACGTGATGCCACTTGGTACACAAATCATGACGTTCGTCTTCGATGAGAACAAACCGCCTTTTGATTTTTGAGCTTGCTCCATGAAGTATTTGATCATCGTTGCTGTCGTTTCAAAGTCAGCGATAACGCCGTCTTTCATCGGACGACGAGCAGAGACGTTCCCTGGTGTACGTCCAATCATATCTTTGGCCTGGTTACCAACGGCCTCAATTCTACCTGTATCTGTGCGGAACGCCACAACGGACGGTTCACGAACAACAATTCCTTGACCCTTTACGTAAACGAGCGTGTTAGCCGTTCCAAGGTCGATTCCGATTTCTCGGTTAAAACTACGAAACATAGGTGTTGCTCCTCTCTTCGTTACACTATTTTTTATTATAACGGAAAAATCATGTTTGAAAACGTTCATTCGATTACAGGTTATTTACAATAACCGCATCTCAGTCCTGTCTCACCGTCTACTAGTTTGCCTTCTTTTGAGGAAAAAGGCAAATCAAAAAAGCAGACGCGAGTGGGCGTCTGCCTAAGAGAGAACGGTTACAAACCAGGTTGGAGCGGAAGTAGTAACATCGCGCCGTAAAAGAAGACTGAGAAGATGAGAACCGGTCGAAAGAAGCGGGACGGCTTCAAGCGCGTCGCTCCGGCTAAAAAGCTCGTCGTCGTCATAACGAATATGTAGATTCCGACGTACATGAGCAGTAAGCGGACGAGCACCGTCCAGATGCCGAGTTGGTCGAGTTCGTTGAATGCGAGCACGATCAGACCTAGGTAGGCGATGAGCGATAGGACGCCCACTCCGACGCCGACGAGCGGTGAGACGCGATCGAGCCAATGGTCCTCGTCGAACCGAAGGAATAGTGCCGTACTCACGAATAAAAATAAGACGAATAGGACGAGCGAGAAGATGGTTGTGTCTAGATGGACGTAGCTCACGAGGAGCGAGACGCCGAGCATTAACAACCAGATGATTTTTTCCATGTTGAACACCTCACCTGATATCTTACCAAAGTCTCTGATTCAATTGGAGGAAATTGTATATTTTTTATCCCACGTCACCATTTCTTCAATGAATGAAGGATGGATTGTTGCAAGGAAACGTGAAGATTGCCTTCGTTTAATCGGATGTACAGACTTTTCAAAAATGATTTCACGTTATGAACGACGTACCAGTATTGTTCATCATCAAGGTGTGGCTTGAGATTCGAGACATCCTGCGGCAAACTTTCTAGCTTGCGATGAACAGCTCCGATATCCATCCCACGATCGAGTAATCGAAGGAGCGGGTTGATGAGACGTTCCTCCTCGTCATGCGCCAATATGTCAGAACGCATGATTTGTACGATGATGATATTGAACAGTTCAGGAAATGATTTTGGATTGAGTTTGGGATTTGCGATGAGCTCGTCTACCGCATCTGCAGCGTGGGCGATCGAATGAGCCCACCCATGCCCATTTACGTATCCTCTTGTGTCTTTCTCTAATGTTAAGTATTGAATAAGAGCAGTCTTTGTACGCTTGAACTGCTCCTTTGTCAAAAAATTCTCTTCTATATCTCGATGGAGGATCAATGCTATCAGTAAGGTCGTGAACGCTCTAGTGAAAACATCGTCTGACTTCGTTTCCTCGATTCCCTGAAATAGAAGAGACTCAACGGACGTTTCAAGTAGCTCACTCATCTTGTCAATTTCGATGTCTTTTTGTTCAACGATGAGGCGAAAGAACATTGTGTATATGAGTCGATCACGGAGTTCGCCGTCCGGTGATCCGATATGCTGAACCATACTTGTGAGAATGGCTTCTTTATTTTTTTCGTAATACGTCAGATTTCCATCTTTCATCATGCGGAGGATTGCGTTTAATTCATCATTCGTCAACACGTTCATCTTAATCAACAGCTCTTCTCAAATTCATTTTTTCATCTTTATATAAACGTTTGTCAATGAGAGTAATTCAAACATTATATAGGAGTCTCGAATCCATATCACTATAAGTAAGTACCTTGTACAGTTTATCACTCAATATGTATCCTGCTAAAGTGTGCGAATTTCCAATGATTCCCTTCACCTGATTTTCGCTCATTCCACAATCAATGTTTTCATTACGTATGCATGAAAATTCAAAATATCAATTATAGTTCTATAGGTACGCTTTCTGTTGAAAAAATAATGTTTTTCATGTCAAATAAGAAATCTAAATCCCGCTTGATATCCCAGTTAGCATGAATGACGATTCCACAGTTTCTGGTAATCATTATGTTTATAGGATAATCAAAATCCGCAAAAGTCCATTCCACTGTAATTGCAGATAAATTTCCTAAGTTATTGAACCGTCGAAATGTATCATCTAAGTTAACGCGCTCTCCAAACAAACCTACAGATTTAACCTGGCCATCAATATTATTGAACCATGAATTTACAATTTGATTGTCACTTAACATAGAAATTAAACGCTGGAAATCAACTTCCTTTTGTATTGGTTTAAAGTCTCTAGGATTTTTATTAATAAGTTTCCTCTGAAAATCTAATACGACTTTTTTTGAAGTGTTCATAATCATAATCTTATCATTTGGATTGTAAAAGCAATTAAATGCCGAATCCCCACCTACAATTGTTTGGGGTAAATATTCATCTTCTCCAGCCATTCTCCTTGGGGTTTTATCAATCATTTCATGAATACCTTTTAACTTTGTCCAACCCTTATAATAATTTTCCTCAACTACTTCTAAAGAGCTTATTGGATCAGGGTCAACCCTAGACTCTCCAAAAGTCAGTTGTTGATCTGTAAAAAAACCATTCTCCGGGATATTAAATTCTTTCATGTTGATAAAATAATATGTTTTACCCAAACTGTTATCCTCCTGCAAGAAAAAGATGTTTCTTAATTAAACCCGAAAAACTATTTAAATTTTGAGCTCGCAACGTTAGTTTTTTATTAGTAATTGTCACTTTTCCAATAGGGTCTAATCCTTTGATAGGAGACTCTTCAGAAAAATCACACGTAAAAGTAAAATGTTCTTTTTTTCTAAAATCCTTTACGTACAACCCCAAATAAGGATGATAGTCTTTGAAAATCACATCAAAAGAAAATGCTTCATGACAATTCCCAATTTCTTTATGCATATAAGTTAGGATAGGAAAAATCCTTACTTCTAATAAGTCACTTGCTTCTAAATATGGAGCATGGTATTCCGGTATATACAAATAGATTTCCCCAAGATATTCGTTACTAGAATAAACGTCTGGATTAACATAATTCTTGTAACTACACTCAATTAAAACACCGTCAACGGTTAAAGAAATTTTCCAACTATTTTCATGAATAACTCGGTTATTATCTCCAATACTTTTCAATTTATCTTTGATAGTTTTAAAAGTAGAATCTTTTATGTCCTCTCCCTTATAATTGCAAGATAAAGACCAAGAAACTTGTTTATTCATCATTGTAGTTTTAGTTTTGTATAATGTTTTTTTAAATTTTGTGGATATATCTTTTGCAGTAACAATAGCTCCCAGAGTACCGATGACAGTCAATAGAGTGCTATACCAATTATCGATAATAAAAGTATAGAACTTTCCTACTAAAACAATAGAAATTGCCATAATAATTGTAAATGCAAACCAGTAGATTAATTGTTTGTTCTTTCTAAATAACGAATTTATTTTCACGGAATTCACCCTTTCATGAAAGGTAAATTAAGAGGAGGTAAATAAAATGGGGTTTTCTTAACCCTTTTAGAATAATTTACCACACTTAACTCTTCGAATGTACCTTTTCCCAATTTTTTCAGTATCCAATCATTAAAAAAGAACTTATGTTCTTATATTAGAATACACTACATCTCAAGTTCATCCTATGTATCAATATCAAACAACTTCAATAAAGGATTTTTTTTTACAAAGTGTCAAAACATATAGGGCTGTATATCTTAATGTCAACAGAAGAGCAACCAGTAGAAGGCTATTATATTTCAGGTCAACGCGATCTTTTAAAAGCATTTTGTATTGCTCAAACCCGGTAGACAATTAAGTACTATGTAGACGAGGATAGTTTGACTGATTTACTATTAGTTTATAATCTTTAAACACTTACTCGAAGTGTATGTGATATACATGTCATTTTAAACTTTCCCAAAAAACAAAATTGTGAGTTCCATCCTGCGATTGAAGTATATAATTCATCAACAGCTATGAGTCGAATGTTCATTGCAATTGTAGGAGCTATTGCGGAATTGGAATTGGCAAACTTAGTTGAACATGTACGATCAAAAGCGCAACAAGGTGAATAATCATCTCTTAATCCTTACCTCTTCAGAAAGAATAATAAGTAACACTTGCACATAAATCTAAAGGAGTTTGAGCCAATAGAACTATATTACGTAAAGTTTGAATTAGGAAGTTTTTATACAATTTGAAATCTTATTTAAGTCTTCCCATCTGTAGATGGAACGAGAAATAAATTACAGATACCCACATACAAAAAGCAGACATCACGATGCCTGCTTCCCACTTCTCATCCATTCATATATCCTCGCTGCTTCATGCTGACGTAATGGTCTTCCCCGATGATGACGTGATCGAGACAAGCGATGCCGACGATGTTCCCTGCTTCGACCAACCGTTCGGACACCTCGATATCTTCCCGACTCGGCGTCGCGTCCCCACTCGGATGATTATGCACGGCGATAAAGCACGCCGCCGACAACTTGAGCGCTTCGCGGAACACGTCGCGCGGATGCACGATCGATGAATTGAGCCCACCGACAAAGAGCGTCTTCCGGGCAATCAGTTGATTTTTCGTGTTGAGATACAGACAAACGAAATGCTCCTGATTCAGTAGCCTCAACTCATCTCGCAACAGCTCATATGCATCTTGGGGCGATCGAATCGTCGGCATACTCGCTTTCGGCTCTTCGACGTATCGAATCCCAATCGTGAATGCGGCCAGGAGTTGCTCTGCTTTCTTCTTCGTCATTCCTTCGATTTTGCACAAGTCTTGGACGGACGCCTGTGACAGCGCCCGTAACGTCGGATACACGTCCGAGATACGGCGCGCCGTCTCCATCGGGTCCGGTCCCCGTCCTCCGATTTGAAGCAATCTCGCGATGGCGGTCTCTACACTACGGTCAATCACCATGGTCATTCCTTCACCTACTTTCAAGGCATTCACAGGAAGCGAGGCGTCACCCCATGCCGGTCGAGCGTCTTGACGAGCGGATGGATCGGTAAGCCGACGACGTTATAAAAATCACCTTCGATTTTCTCAACGAAAAGACCACCCGACCCTTGGATGCCATATGCTCCCGCCTTGTCGTACGGTTCTGTGGAATCAAGGTAATCTTCCATCCAACTCTCCGGAATCACATCGAATGTCACATGCGTCGTCGTGACGAACAAGTCCTGCGTCGCACCGATGATGCTCACGCCTGTGAGCACTTCATGGGTCGAGCCGGACAAGCGTTCGAGCATCCGTTTCGCATCCTCACGGTCCGCCGGCTTCTCCAAGATGACGCCGTCTAAGACGACGACCGTATCCGCACCAATCACGATAGCATCTCGATGATTCCGTGCCACATCCATCGCTTTCTCACGCGCGAGACGGGCAACGTAATCGCTCGGAGACTCTTTGCCGTCCGTCCCTTCCGTCACGTTTGATGGGATGATCTCATGCTCGATTCCCGCTTTACGCAGTAACTCCGTACGTCGTGGTGACATCGAGGCGAGGATGACACGCTTCTGTGTTGTATTCATTGTATCGACTCCTTCTCTTCTTCTGAAACGGGCTTCCTTTCCGTTTCTCACTTCTCTGTTGATTGTAGGCAACACGCGTCGTAAACACAATCACCCGGGTCGAAAAAAACGCCCCTTCATTTTGTGAAGGGACGTGTCGACTCATGGTGTCGTGTAATCATAGACCGGGATATCCTTTTGTTCGAACGCCGGTTCTGGGATGTAACGGTCCGGAACGAGTTGATCGAGGTCCGGGCGATAGAAGGCATCTAGCTCGACCGTAAAATCAAGCGCCTGTACTTCTTCGACCGTATTCGGTCCTGTCTCGGCTGGTCCCGTGAATTGAATCGTCCGCAACACATGGATGCGGTTCATCGACTCAATCGATTTCAAGAACGAGACGAGGGCATCATACGTCTCAGCCTGAAGGGTCACGGTCGAACGAATTGTCGAGGCGTTGACCGGTGCGACGTCTGTCGGTTCAGCCGGTTCATTCGTCTCACTGACGTCGGCCGGATTGAACGGCTCGACTGTCTCTGGCACCTCTGACTCGGCCACCAAGCCGTCCGCGAAGGCGATGCTTGTCACATCGACGCCAGCGAGCAAGCTTGCCTGTGACAACGCCTCGACGACCGTATCGAGTGCAGGTGCCGTCGGAACGCGCGTCTGGAGCGTTTGTGAGTCTGCCACGTCAACGGCTTTCCCTTTCTGACGCAACAGTTCAAGCTTCGTCCGTTCGAGCGAGAGGTCACGTTCAAGCGCCTCGACTTCTCCTTGTTTGATGAAGTACGTATATCCGAAGTAAGCCGGTGCTACGATGGCTGCGAGGAGGCAAATCGCAAATAACGCATAAATTGTCGAACGCTTCATTGACTCACCACCTCCGCATCTGCTTCCTCTTCTTCAGTCAATTCTTCCTCCACGTCTTGGAACATGAACGTGAATTCTCCGATGTAGCGTGGAAGCGGGTCTTCTTCGAATGAATTTTCTTCTTCCTCTTCTGCCGCCTTCAATTCGGTCGTCACGCCGAGGAGCTTCACATCAAGGAAGCGTTCATCTGTCATGAGTGAACGTTGGAAGGCGTTCAAATCCTCGAGCGTCTCAAATTGTGTCCGCACGCTCATAATCGAGCCGTCCGCGTAGTTATACGTCAACACGTAACCCGTCGGAGGCAATTGTTCAGTCAGCGCCCGTAGTGCCGGCACCGCATCTTTTTCCATGTCCGTCAACGCCGTCACGGTCTGGTCGAGCGAGAGCACTTGTTGTGCTTTCGAGTTCACCTGTTCGGTTTGATAGATCTCGACAAGTTGGAGTTCCTCTTCAATACGTGCTTGTTCCGCTTCCAATTGCCCCACCTCGTAGTACAGGTAACCGGCCGCGCCTCCTCCGAGGAAGAGTGCGACGAGTCCCGTCACGATTGGCCAACGTAGCGTCACATCGGTCGAGTTGATAAAGTTCGTATCCTGGTCACGTTGAAGGGTCGCCATCCCGAGTAATGGAAGCATCTGATGCGATAGCGGTGTCCCATGGGCAATCGCGAGCGGTTGTTCGACCCGTGTGACGGAGACGAGGGACTCGGATTGAATCATGTGAACAAGATCGTCTACTTCAGGAACCGTTCCCGAGACGTATAAGTGATCAATCGCTCGACCATCCGTCCGGAGCGAGTAACGATAGAAATCGAGGAAGCGGGCGAGTTCGTTCAACCAGTCATCCATCTGGTTCGCTTTCATCTCATCCGTCCCGTTGTATGTATACGTCACGACACCGTCTTTCGTCCCGACTTGGTACGGAAGGTCTGACTCGATGGAACGAATGAAACGAATCTGCCCTTCTTCTAACACCAACAATTGATGCGAGAATGGTGTCACGTGCCAGATGAGCGTCGAGTGGAGCGAATCGATGTCTGATAAGCGCATGACGCCGTTTGCGACTGCGACCGAGCGTGGCGTGATTTTTTTCAACGCGAGACCGCGTTTTTTCATGTACGAGCGGAGCGACTTCGTCAGTTCAATCGATACGGCATGAAGCATGACGTCCGTCTTGACCCCATCTTCGCCTAACACTTCATAATCGAACGACACATCGTCGAACGGTAAGATGATGGAACTGCCGATCTCCATGAACAAGTAGCCACGGATCTCATCTTTCGGAATCGTAGAAGGAATCTCGACTTTCCGTGACAACACTTCTGTCTCATCCAACGCGACCGCACACGTCATACCACGACGGACTTTCAACTTGCGACAGAGTTCGTCGAAAGCGAGACTGAACGCGGTCTCGTCTAAGATTTTCCCTTCTCCGTACGCGTCTTTCGCCAACTGAACCGAGGCGCTTCGTTTGAACACACCTTGTTTGATAACGGCCCCGTGGATGCTGAGTGCATCAAACGAAAAATAGGTGACCGTCCCTTTCTCTATCCCACGACTCATGATCGTTTTCCCCCTACATCAACTCAAAATACCAATCAAAAAAGCTTTCACTAAACCAAAACGTCAACATCGTCCCGAGCGCGATCGATGGCACGAACGGAATCGGTTGTTTTCGTCCAATTTTCTTTGAAGCAATCAAACCCACTCCGACAACCGCACCGATCAAGCTCGACAAGAACAAAGCGACGAGTACATCACGAGGGCCGAGTACGAGACCAATCATAGTAAACAATTTGACGTCCCCTGCCCCAAGTCCCCCTTTTGAGACGAAAAAGACAGTCGCTAAAAGAGAAAATCCGAGGAGCGCCCCAGCAAGCGGTGACCACCACGTGGCCCCTGCCACATAGGTAAGGACGAGTAGTATCGGTGCCGTGATACGCAAGATGACGTTCGGTACGAGCATCGTCGATAAATCAGATACTGCGAGCGCCAACAACGTCGATAAGAAAGCGAACGCGAGGAGCGTCGTCATACTAAATCCGTAAAGTGTATAGCTATAGCCATATCCGATGGCTCCGAGCAATTCAAAAATCGGATACGTCGGCGCGATCCGCTCGCCACACCCACGGCATCTCCCTCTGAGAGCGAGATAGCCAAAAATCGGGATGAGTTCCCACGGTGACAATTCGTGACCGCAAGACGGACAATGTGAACGCGGTGTCACGATGGATTGTTTGCGTGGCACGCGGAGCCCGACGACGTTGGTGAACGACGTGATAACCGCCCCGAGGACGATGCTATATAAGAATCCAATGAATTCAATCAAGGGGGGATCCTCCTTTTGTCAGTATATGCCAAAAACAGAAAACCGGCTAGGCTGAGCGAGTGCCCAGCGCCAGCCGGAGGATATTATTGTTCTAATTCATCTTTTGAAATATCGTTTTCATCAACACCATTTAATTCATACTCTGAACCCACTAAAACAACTTGGTAACCAAACTTACCTGCTTCATCCTCACTGATAACTACTTGAGCTGTTTTGTATTCTTTATTGTTAAATGGATCTTTTAAATTTGAAAGATAGTTTGCTCCATCTCCCTTAGATGTTACTTCTTTATCGTCTGCGTCCTTAGATGTAGATAAGAAAGTTAATGTACCTGCTTCAGGATTAGAAGCCGTATGCAATTTCGCCGCACTCACCATTTGCTTCGCATCAGCAACCATTGCATCCTTTTTCGAGTTCTCAATAATCCCACCAATCGCAACGACCGCGATGGCTGCGATAATTCCTAAAATAACAACGACGACGAGCAATTCGACGAGTGTAAGTCCACGCTCATCTTTTAATTGTTTGGCATCTTGCCAAATCATTTTCAACTTCTCTACCATGATTCATTCTCCCCTTTTGTGTGATGTGCTGCATGTAAGCTAGATGTATTACAAAATACCTAAACTAGAAGTAGAACAATTTTACTATACCTTCTAAATATAGTATTGAAAAGGTATATTTTCAAAACTCTGCATATTTCGTTTACTGATTTTGAATATCACCATAGATTTGGAACATCGGAACGACAATGGAGATGACAATCACACCAACGACACTCGCCAAAACGACAATCAACAGCGGTTCGATGATTGACTTGAGTCGGTCCGTCGTTGTCTCGACCTCTGTCTCATAAAACTCGGCGACTTCGTTTAACATCGAGTCCAAATCCCCACTTTCTTCCCCAACCGCAATCATTTGCGTCATGAGTGGTGGGAAGTTCGAGTTGCGCATGAGTGGCTCGTGGAGTGGGATCCCTTGCGCCATCATTTCCCGTGCTTCCGTCAATCCTTTCCGGATGACGCGGTTCGACACGATGCGTTCCGTGATCTCGATGGCCGTTAAAATCGGAACCGCTGCCTGTAATAGGACGGCTAAACTTCGCGTCAATAGCGCGATTTGCGATTTCGTTACAATTGGTCCGAAAATCGGCATCTTGAGCAGCAACCGGTCGATGACGAATCGTTCCCGGTCCCGCTTCAGCATCCACGTGAACACAAGCACCCCGAGTATGGCGATGGCGAGTAAGAGCCACCAGAACGCCGCGATAAAGTCTGAAACGGCGACGACGATTCTCGTGATGAGCGGGAGCTCACCACCGAGTTGACCAAATATGCTTGCGAACGTCGGAACGACGTTCACCATCAAGAAGGCGACGACGCCGATGGCGACAATCGAGACGACCAACGGATACGTCAGCGCGGAGATAACTTTCCGCTTCACGTCATATTGTTTTTGGAGTTGGAGTCCGATCTGGTCGAGCGCCTCCTCCAAGTTCCCGCTCGTCTCCCCGGCAAGTGCCATCGAACTGAAGAAGTTCGAAAAGACGCGTGGATGCTTTTTGATCGCCTCGGAATAGGCAATCCCTTCTTTCAAATCGTCCTCGACTTGACTGAGCGTCTTCTTCAAGACTTTCGATTCGGTCTGTACACGCAAGATCGACGTCGCGCGGACGATTGGCACCCCCGCCCGGATGAGCGTCGCGAACTGTCTGACATACATGATCAGATGTTCGATTTTGACGCGTTCCGGTAGGATATTGACCTCTTTGTTTAGTCCGGTCGATTCGAGTTCGGACAAGTCCGTCACGAGAATCGATTCTTGGCGTAACTTATCTTTCGCCTCCCGAAGCGAGACGGCCGTGATGCGACCTTTCTTGCGCTTCCCGTTCAGGAGCTTTCCTTCATACTGAAATATCGCCATCACTCATCACCTCATCTCTTCTGTCGGGACGGCGTTCGGATTGATGATTCCTTGTCGTACGAGCTGTTCAATCGCGGCATCCATCGACTGCATGCCATGCTGGCGACTCGTCTGAATGACGGTCGGAAGCTGGAACTCTTTTTCGTTTCGAATCAAGTTGGCGACAGCCGGGTTCCCTAACATGATCTCCATGGCGGCGACACGGCCTTTCGGCACGTCAATCCGCGGGAACAACCGTTGACTGACGACGCCGAGCAAGACGTTCGCGAGCTGCGTCCGGATTTGATCTTGCTGCTCCGCCGGGAAGGCATCGATGATTCGGCTCACGGTCGACATCGCACTCGACGTGTGGAGCGTCGCCATGACGAGGTGCCCCGTCTCGGCAGCTGTCATCGCCGTCGAAATCGTTTCTAAGTCACGCATCTCCCCAAGCAAAATGACGTCCGGGTCTTGGCGCAAAGCGGCTCGTAGACCGCTCACGAACTTCATGACGTCCGAGCCGATTTCGCGTTGGTCGACGATGCTTTGATCATGTGAATGCAAATATTCGATTGGATCTTCTAACGTGATGATTCGCTTCCGTTGCGTCCGGTTGATCTCGTGGATCATCGCCGCAAGCGTTGTCGATTTCCCTGAACCGGTCGGCCCCGTCACGAGGATAAGACCATGCGGCTTCTCAATCAATCGCTTCAATACCGTCGGCAAGTTGAGTTCATTTAATGTCGGGATTTCCCCGGAAATCGAACGGAATGCGATTGCAATCGTTCCCCGTTGATAGTAGGCGTTGACACGGAAGCGCGAAACACGTGGCACCCCGAACGAGAAGTCGAGATCGCGCTCATGCTCGAGGCGTTCCCGCATGTCTTCCGTCATAATTTCTTTTAAGTATCCTTCAAGATGTTGAGGCAATACTTTCTCCTCACCCATCGTGATCAGACTCCCATCCACCCGGATGATTGGTGGAGAACCCGCCGTCAAATGAATATCTGATGCGCGTCGCTCGACCGCATTCGTCAAGATGACTTCAATCGATTGATTAATCATAAGCACTCTCCGTAATGACAGTTCGTAATATTTCTTCAGTCGTCGTCAACCCGGCTGCGACTTTTTCTAATCCGTCAGCCAGTAAGAACGTCGCGCCTTGCGACTTCGCATATTCCACCATCTCAGACTCGGTCGCCTGATTCATGATCATCCGTCGTAACCCTTCGTTGATTGGAATCACTTCATGAATGGCGAGACGCCCACGATATCCTGTCGAGTTGCATGAAGAACATCCTTTTCCACGAACAATTCGGTCGATGTGAATGCCTTCTGCTTCGAAGAGGCGTTGCTCACTTTTCGAGACCGGTTCTGCCTGACCACAGTCACGACAGACACGTCGTACGAGACGTTGCGCGACAAGCCCGGTCGTCGAAGCGGCGACGAGGAACGGTTCGACACCCATATCGACGAGACGGGTGATGGAACTGATGGCCGAGTTTGTATGTAGTGTCGATAGGACGAGGTGGCCCGTAAGTGAGGCCCGAATGGCAATCTCCGCTGTTTCCGTGTCTCGAATCTCCCCGACCATGACGATGTTCGGGTCTTGTCGTAAAATCGAACGAAGACCAGATGCGAACGTCAAGCCGACTTTAGAGTTGACCTGAACTTGGTTGATCCCATCGAGCTGATACTCGACTGGGTCTTCTACCGTAATGATGTTTTTCGTCTCGTCATTCAACTCTACTAGTGAGGCATAGAGAGTCGACGACTTCCCTGAACCGGTCGGACCGGTAATGAGAATAATGCCGTTCGGACGTTTGAGCATTTCGCGATATGCTTGCTCGTTCCGTTCCCCAAACCCTAGCTTCGTCAAATCTGTCAGCCCTTGCGACGAATCGAGCACTCGAATAACAATCTTCTCCCCATACATCGTTGGGAGCGTCGAGACACGGAAGTCATAGGCGCGATTGCGTAACGTATACTTGATCCGCCCATCTTGCGGGAGACGACTTTCCGTAATGTCGAGGTTACTCATGACTTTAAGGCGCGTCAGCATGACACTTTGAATTTTCTTCGGATAAATCGTTTCCGTACGCAAATCTCCGTCGATCCGGAACCGGACGTGAAGTTGTTTCTCATGCGGATCGAAATGGATATCCGAAGCCCGTTGATCGATTGCGCTCAAAAAGATTTGGTTCACGAGGCGAATGATTGGTGCATCGTCCCGATTCATCGTTTCTTGTTGATCCATCTCCGGTGCATCTTCTTTTAAAATCTCGACGAGTGAATGATCCATCTCATAATAACGACTGATCGTCTTCCGAATCTGTTCACGTGTCGAAATACCAATCTCGATATTCATCCCGGTCTGCAGACGGACATCATCGATCGCAATCAAATCGAGTGGGTCAGCCGTTGCAATATAAAGCGTGTTTCCAATCACTTGATATGGCATGACGTCATGTTTTTGTGCCAATGCTTTCGGCACGAGCTTCGTGACCGTCACGTTAATGTCCTGTGCATACAGCTCGATAATGGGAACGTGTAACTGTTCATGAATCATCTGAATCAATTGCGTTTCGGTAATGTGGTTCAACCGAATGAGCGTATCCCCCAGTTTTTCACCTGGGCGTTTTTGTTCGAGCGCTTCATCGAGCTGACTCGGCGTAATGAGTCCGGCCTCGATGAGCATCTCGCCGAGTCTTCGTTTCGTTCGTCTCACGTTACTTCACCATCCTTTGAGGAGCCTCCTCTTGCTCGACTTCCCTCTCTTCAACGAAAGTACTAGCCGTCACTCCACCAATCAATATGACAACGAGTAGGAACCACGCCCACCATGCTTGCGTCAACGACTCCGTCACCATGTAGTAAATTCCTGCTGAAAGAAGTGCTGTCCAGATACTGATGAGTAATTTCGTTTCACGCTTCTTCATCGATGGGACAGACAAGGCGAACAACGTCAATGTGGCCAATACCCAAAAACCAAGTAAAATCATATAACCAATCATCCGACTGCCTCCTGATCTGCAGGGTCTTCTTCAAATACGGGCGGTTCTTCAAAGTCGTCATTTAGTTCATCGTCAAAAACCGGGTCTTCTTCCACCTCTTCATCAGGGAATGTTGGAATGACCGGTTCGACCGGTTCAGGTGGCGGAAGTGGGACCGAGCTCTTCGTCACGATTTCCGGTGTCGGGGCATAAAAATCAAAACCGAGCAACTCCATCGTTTCTCCTTCTTCCGTCACTTTGACGCGATACAACTTCCCTGACTGGCCAGATTGTCCAGATTGTGTGACTGATGAACTGCCTGAAGGAAGCGATGACGAGAATCGGACGACTTTTTGATAAGGAACCGACGTCACTTCTTCCACTCGCGCCTCGTAAGCCGATTCAAACGGTTGCCCGAGTAATTGGACGGTCACCGCATTCCCTTCATTTAAAACGAGAATGGCATATGATGACTTCTCACGGTTTTGCACCGCAAAATTCGAGCGGGCGTCCACTTTCGTGTCATACCCGAGTTCGACACCAGACGGGAGCGTCTCATGCGGCACACGTTCAAGAATGGCGAACGGTGTGGCAGCAAACATGCGATAGAACGAAGAGCCGAGCGTCGTGAGCGCCTCAAAGTCTTCCCCGAACGATTTGAGACTAAAGATATCACCTGCTGCCATCTCGAATCCGTTCATTCGATCGAGCGTGGACTGCATCGCCGGAGTCGGGCTCACGGTAAACGAAGCGACGACTTCACTCTCCGCCGCGACTTGTTCCAGTGCGACCGTTGACTCAAGCATCGATGCCGCTTCCATCAATGCCGGGGCAATCATCGTCATCGTCACAGGTTGACCTTCGAGATACGGTTCAACTTTAGATTCATCGATTGCGGTCAACAATGGGTATTCGCCCTCATCCGTGATGGCATCGAGCGTGTTCGGTACATCGAACGTCACGACTTCTTTTCCGATTTCAATGACGGTCCCGTCCATCAGATTGACCGAAAACGGCATCGTGTTGAAATCTTTGATGGCGTTATCGAGACGAACGTCAGCTTCTTCCTTCGTCATCCCGGAAACATCGACGCCTGCGACTGTTGTTTCTGTATATGTAGTACTTGACTCGGCGGACGCATCTAAGTAATTGACGAGTCCGATGGTCGGTAGCGTCACGAGCATGACGAGTCCGATCAAAATGAAAAGATGCATCCCATACCGCTTCATGTAAAAATCCCCCTATGTTTCATATGTCTTCTATTCTATGTATCCGTTCAGTGTGTAACTTTAGTATAATATGTATTGTACAAAAAATAACAATTTATTCATTATTCCATACGTTATTTACCGATTGTTTTACTTTTTTTGAATAGGAGGTCAATGTCTTGTCGCATAACGAAAAAGGTTTTACGCTCGTCGAAGTACTGGTCTCTATTGTCGTCGTCTCCATCTTGGCAGGAGCCATGATGAGTATCTTCTCGCAAAGTCTTCGAATTACCTCTTCTGATTTAGATCGAACGGTTGCAAATCAAATTGCACAAAACACATTACATACAATCGAACGCCGAGCGAAGGAGGCCGATACTTTATTTTCTCTTGATACGCTTAAAAAAGATGTCAATGGCACATGTGATTTGTGTTCGGCCACAATCAACGGTCGCGACTATTCGATCGACATTGATTCCGTTCAAACTTCTTCGAACGTCATGGACGTAACCATCATCGTTGATTCCGATACGTTACTCCAACCAATCACGCTGAAAGGAGTCGTAACCGATGCGAGTCTCCATGAAAAGTTCCCTGAAACGAGTAATCCGGAAGCTACAACGCTCTGAAGAAGGTGTCACACTCGTTGAATTGTTGTTGGCGCTCGTTATTTCCACCATCTTCGCTGGAATCATCATCACGGTATTTTTATCTGGTACTCTTGGCTTTCGTTTGACGAATGATTCGAGTTCCCTTCGAGCAGAAGCGGACTATTTGATTGCCTCGGTCATGCAGGACTTGAACCAAACGAAATTTGATGCGATGACTGAACGTAATGGGGTCTATACGTTTCACGTCTTAAATGACCCGAAAGTATCGGCGAATGGGATTTTGTATCGTGAAAGCGGCTATCTCGATACCGGCAAAACATTATCCGCTGCTTCCTTCTCCTCTTCTTCGAATGATGTCGTACTCCAATCGATGGACATTTCGATTGTTGACGGTGCCGTCGAAGCGAGAGTCAATCAGCCATCCTACTATAAGTCTGGCTTGATTGAACTGACAATCACACTATCTCCAGCCAATGATCCATCTGAGACGAAGACGTTCAAGAGCGCCATCCCATTCTGAAAAGGAGTTTGTACCTATGAAGCAAGATGAACGAGGTTACGTCCTCATTCTTGTCCTCGTGACCATGGCGGCATTAGCCGTCTTGTCACTTGCTGCCATCCAAGTCAACTTGGCGACAAATAAACAGACCATCATTCGCGTCGACGAGACACAACTCGATGCCGACGTCAAAAGTACGTTAAATCTGCTAGTTGCTGAGTTAAAGACAACATTTAAGATTCAAGATAAGACAGTTGTGCCCAATTACATGAAATCAGAGCAAGCCTTTCAAGACAAAATCACTTCGTTACTCGTGAGTAATCAACCGTATACCGGAAACCAATTGTCTGGAGATAACGATATCGTCTATTCGATTGAACGCTCTACTGCAGATCGAACCGATGCCCCATTCACGACTGTCCTCACACTGACAGCAACGGGAACGACCGTCCCAAAAGCCGAGCAACCAAAACAAACGGCTACGTATACACAAGAAGTATATGTGACCGCCCTGCCATCTTTTTTGTATTACGTTCTCGGGTCTGACGAGCAATTGTCAGTCAATGGTCCACCTAAAATCACTGGAAACATCTTTGTCGGAAACAGTGATGTCGCGACGAACGAATTGAACGTTCAACGAACCGCATCCTACCAACTAGGTTCAACAAAGAAATCACTTGAAAATAGTTCGACAAGTCGATTTTATTTGGACGGAAAAATCGATTTAGCACCTGGAGCGACATGTGATGGTTGCGACTTAAACGAATATTTCACGAGTGACGCGACACCGATTGCAGGAGAAAAACCGCAAATTGGTGAGACTGATTCATCCTTCTCACCATTCAATTTTGACTATTCGATTATTCAATACGTCAATCGTTTTCAATCAGGTACAGAGCTAGACTATAAGGAGGCACCCCCTACTTCCATTTTTAAAAGTGGAAGAATAAATCCAATCAAAAATCCTCCTTATTTAGAGCAGCCTAACCTCGGTTTGACTGAATATATCGATAAACAACAAATCGATGCGATTGATTCTCTTAAAATCATTACATCACCCGTGTCTTCTCCATCCATCATCAGCGAATCAGTTGCAAGTTCGAATGTGCCACTCTTATTCGATGGGGATGTCATCATCGATGCGGTACGTCCAATTACAATCAGTCGACCACTTATTGTGAACGGAAACCTCACAATCCGAGGAAATGTTGCATTCAACACGACCGTATATACCTTGAAAGATGCCTTTATTGACCGTGCGTCCATTACGGGGGTCAGTCAGTCCCAAAACAGCTCTCTCGTTCTGTTAGCGAAAGGAAAAGTGTTGTTAAATCGAATCAATGAATTTGAAGACGCGACGACACCGCTCCAGGCATTTCTATATAGTGACTCAGAGGAGAAGAGTAAACTGTACGCGGTTGGCTCCATCATCAATATAAAAGGTGGTCTTTACAGTCGTGGTCCACTAGAAATCAATACATTCCGGGGAACGTTCCGCCCATTACCAACCCAAAGTGCAAAAGAGGCCCAGTTTGCACCAGGTAACCGGACTCAGACCGATGATATCGAAAAATCACGCCTGATTATGACATATAACGAAGGTGTTTTTGAACAAATCAATACGTTACCTGTTTCCGACCAGCTTCAACTATTCACGGCACGTCCTGTCAAACAATGAACATAAAAAAGAAGCCGAATCAAATCGGCTTCTTTTTCGTATACTTAGTAAAAATCACCCGCCGGCGTATCGACACCAGGGTTTGGATCGGTACCATCCTTCACTTGGACGTAGAAAAACTGAGAAATCGGCTTTGGCCCTTTACCTTCCGGGAAAGAGGCACTAACATCTTGTGTGACGATTCCTACTTTTGCAAGCCCCGGTTTCAACAATTTGAGTTCTCCCTGCTCAACCGTTATCACATCTGTTCCTTCCAATACCGTCAATCCGTAGCCCGTTACGTTTGCCGTATCTGGATAGAAGTTGATTTGTTCGCTATACGAATACGGACTGTCACTCATATACAGAATGACGTTCGGCGTCTTAATCGACTGCGGGTATTCTTTGACATTAATCAAGGTTTGTTTTGATTGTTCCGAATAGCCTTTCAGTTTGCCGAGTATGACTACGCCACCTTGGCTTCCATGTTCAGCGCGAATGGTCGCAACGTTTGAATCTCCACCAGTAACCGTCAATGCACTCGATGCGGACGTCCAATCGACAGGTAACGATTTTACCAGTGTAGCCCCATCTGATTTCGTCTGATCCAGAGTAATGGTTACCGATTGTTGGATGAGGTTTCCTTGCGTATCTTGATATACCCATAGTTCATTCGGATTCGGATTCAATGAGAGATTGGGCAACTTTACGATTACTTTTAAATCATTCGACTTCACGACATGACCATTCGGATACGTATACGTCGCCCGGATTGAAGTCTCACCTACCGTTTTTGGAGTGATCGAGACTGTTGTCTCATCTTCCTTCAGTTCAACAACACCGTCTTGATCGCTCTCCCATTTCACCTTAGTAGAATCAATGGTACCTGTGGCGTCTACTTTCACGGATGCCGTTTCACCTATATACAACGTCAACGTCTTCGGAACGGTTAAAGTCGTTCCTTTTACCGTAACGGTTTGAGATGATAATGTTCCTGGACTTCGATTTATGTCACGATCATGCTTCGTTGTACCTTGTCCAGAATGCTCCGCATAAAAGGTATACGCAAACTTACCTGGCTTAAATGTAAATGTTCCAGGTGTTGTCGCGGTTAAAGGAATGGAGAATTCAGAAATCACTGAGTTTTTATTCAGTACTTTGTTACATTTATTATCACTCTTCCCCTTCTCCTTCATACATTCTAGCGAAAACTTTCCTGTTAACTCTCGCGTCTCTTTATTGAAAGCAAAACCTTCAGGTAAGTCTTTATTATCAGGTACCGTAAACTCCTTAGGAATCTTCTCCACAATTTCTACATTCCATTGGATTAATTCATATGAATTTAGACTAGGACGGCCTTTCACTTCATTTAGAATTTTTTGGAGGTCAAAGGTATACGTCAACGTAAAGATTGATTGCACCCAATCTTCGTCTGGAGATATCGTTCGAATGACTTCACCTTTAACTGGTGTCGTGATCGGATAATCGCTATTTTTCTTAGCGAACGTTGAGGAGTAAATAGAAAGGATGAATACTGCTGCAATCAATATGATCAGGCCGTACTTGGATCTCGGTTGCTTGAACATGGAAAGTCCTCCAGTCGGTTTGTCGTCACACTTCTTCAGTTAATTCATACCCTTTCCAATCCCATTTAACAAGTTCATTTTTTCAAACTTTGGAAATGAGTTCTTACTTCACTGATGAAATACAGAGACCCGGTCACAATCAACGTCTCACTCGTCGGCGCTTCCATCCAATCGTTTAGCCATTCTTTCCATTCAACGAAGCGTGCCCCATCTTTTATAAGCTGCTCTTTCGTTCTCGCACGTGGAAAATCGAACGTCGTCTCGTACACGTCGCCAATCCCTTGAAGGGCGTGAATCATCGTATCACGGTCCTTATCTGCTAATATCGCTGTCAGCACGGTCACATCTGTCTCTTGTTTGGCTTGCATAACCAACGCCTCGATGCCTTCCTGGTTATGTGCCCCATCCAAGATCACTCGTGGTCGTTTGGAGACGAGTTCATATCGCCCCGGATGTTGTGCCCGCTCAAGACCCGACCGAATCGCCTCTTCCTTCCAACCGAGATGACGCGCTACGGCGACGGCACATGCCCCGTTATAAGCTTGATGATGACCCGTCAACCCGAGTACGACAGGTGGCATACCCTCATATGTAACGACAGTCCCAGCCCCGTCCTCGATTTCTGCCACAAGTGTTCGTACATCATGAATCGAAGCGCCTACGTCTTCTCCTTTTTGAAGCAACAGTTCAATCAACTTTTCCTCACCGACACTATGGAACATCGGCACGTCACGCTTCATGATGCCGTACTTCTCCATCGCAATCTCTTCAAGCGTATCGCCGAGAATCCCTTGGTGATCATGACCAATCGACGTCACGACGGTCGCAAGGGGATGTGTCAACACGTTCGTCGAGTCCAGTCGTCCCCCGAGACCGACTTCCCAAATGATCACATCAGGACGTGTGTCATCAAAATAGCACCAGGCCATCATCGTCAAGAGCTCAAATTCCGTCAATGTCTCCGGTGCCGTGTCCGCACACGCTTTGATTCGGTTCGCCACGTCGACGAGCGCGTCTTCTTGAATCGGTTCCCCGTTCAACATGATTCGTTCCTCGAACTGAATGATATAAGGCGACGTGAACGTTCCGACGGATAATCCATTCTCCATCGCCATCGCCCGTAAAAAGGCCACAGTCGACCCTTTTCCGTTTGTCCCTGCCACATGAATGGATGGACGTTCTTCTAATCCTAACTGCTCAATCATCCAGTTCATCCGCTCGAGACCCGGTTTGATCCCGAAGCGAAGCTGTCCACTCAACCAATCAAATACATCTTGTCTCGTCTTCATCTTCCACACTCCTACTGTTTACACTTCTGTTTCATCTTATCAAAATTCACGACAGCCGTTATGGAAAACAGTCTGTGCTATACTCGAAGCGAAGAAGGAGGCATGCGCCATGACAACTGACTGGAACTTCGAGGCGACGTACCTCGAACTGCGTGACATTTTTTATGACCGTGGACCCATCCATCCGGTCGACAATCCGACACTCGTCTTGTTTAACGATCCATTAGCCGCCTCGCTCGGGCTTGATACAGAAACACTTAAACAAGACATCGAATTACTTGCAGGCAATCGTCAAACCGAGACGTCGTTCTCGCAAGCCTACGCCGGACATCAATTCGGCAACTTGACGATGCTTGGGGATGGACGGGCCCTCATGCTTGGGGAGCACGTGACCCCGAACGGGAAACGTGTCGATGTGCAACTGAAGGGCTCTGGACCGACGGAGTACTCGAGAGGTGGCGACGGACGGGCCGCCCTCGGTCCGATGGTACGGGAATTCATTATCAGCGAGGCGATGCATGCGCTTGGCATCCCGACGAACCGGGCACTCGCCGTCGTGCAGTCCGGGGAAGCCATCATGCGTCAAGGTCCTAAGCACGGAGCCGTCCTGACCCGGGTCGCCTCGAGTCACTTGCGTGTCGGGACGTTCCAATTCGCGGCAGGTGCCGGCTCCATCGATGACGTCATCGCGCTCGCGGAGTTTGCGATCAAACGTCACGACTCAGACTTGATTGATGCACCCGATCGCTACGAACAGTTTCTCGGACGCGTCGTCGAAAGACAGGCGAGACTCATCGCCAACTGGCAACTCGTCGGGTTCATTCACGGGGTGATGAATACGGACAATATGTTCATCAGTGGAGAAGGTCTCGATTACGGACCGTGTGCGTTCATGGATACGTATCACCCGGAGACCGTCTTCAGCTCAATCGACCGGGAAGGACGATACGCCTACGGAAATCAACCGTACATCGGGTCTTGGAACCTTGCCCGACTCGCAGAGACATTACTGCCGCTCCTTGGGGAGACGAAAGAAGAAGCAGTCGATGTGGCAAACAAACAGCTCACCCGCTATACGGAGCTATATAAAGAAGCCTACTTTACCGGACTCGCGCACAAGATCGGCATATACGTCCGAAAAGACGGTGACGATGCACTAACCGATGATCTGCTCCGCTTGATGATGGAGACAGAAGCAGATTATACGAATACGTTCCGCTCGTTGACGCTCGGTGAAATCGATTCGATTTCATTCGTAACTCGGGAAGATGGGAAGGCATGGATCGATGCTTGGCAAAAACGCCTAAGCGAACAAGGTTTGCCGGATGAGGACGTAAGTCGAATCATGCGCCAATACAACCCGGCCGTCATTCCACGTAATCATCACGTCGAGAGAGCAATCCAAGCAGCAGAACGAGGCGACTTCGGTCCGACCGAGGCGCTACTCACGATTTTGCGTGACCCTTATAACTACGACCAACCATCTGAATACGTATCGGCAGGTCCAACTCGGACGTATCCGTATCAAACGTTTTGTGGCACATGAACCATTTCGCATTTGCGAGATGGTTTTTTTGAATCATTTTCCAATCTTTTAACGTAGGATAAGGTATTCCAAAAGGGAGGTACTTATATATGCGCTTACTCACCTCACTCGTCTCATTAGGATTTGCCTGTTTACTCGCACTCGAACTTTGGCAAGCCCCATACTTAAGCAATATCGTTTGGGCGATGCCCGTCTTTTTCTTGAGCGTGTCGTTCGTCCAGTACATGAAACATCTGAATGAGTCGGAATGGAGTGACACAAAATGAAAAAACTGATTCCATTGATGATCCTCATCACCACTTCAGCATCTTATGTAGTTTATAGTCTTTATTTAACTTTAGTCGATCAACCGATTCAGCCACAATTGACCGGTGTGGCGATTGGTCTTCTTTTCACGTCTTCATACTACATCACAACAGGCCGTGTGCCGTTTTGGAGTGAAGAGGAAGAGGCATGAAACGCATCTATATCGCTCTCTTGGTTATTGGTGCGGCTCTATATTCCACGTATATCGTCCACCTGTTTCGAATCGGTTTCACCACCCCACTGTATACTCAACTCCCAATGCTATTGGGGATTGGAATCATCGTCTGGTGGCTCGTACAAACAAGACCCGAACGTCGCTCTTAACGCTCGGGCCTTGATATTATTCTGAATCCCGAAAAGGAAACGATCCTGATGAAGGTTCCGGTAAAGAATCAGCTAGTGTCAACAACTCTTCTTCCGAGATATTTCCCGTTACGATGATCAATTTACCTTGAGATAAGTAATATAAGCCGTTCCCATATGCTTGCTCCAGTAGGTATGGTTTTGGCTGATCCGACATCTCCCCTTCGATTTCAGTGAAATTGTCCGTCTCAATGATACTGATGAGGTGTGTCTCATCGTATAACGTCCAAAGCTTCACCGGCCAATCGTTAACTGAATAGTCAGAGCTGATGACTTCCATCTCTTTGACTGGAAGATTTAATCCCTGAGTAGACGAACTGGACGTATCGGGTACCCCGAAGCGTTGCATCCCGCGTTGCGCCCATCCCTTCTTACCATCATGAATGAATACGCCAAACGGGTTCGCACGGTCTGGGACGGTCATCGCAACTAAACCGATTCCTCCGACCATCGTCTCCGTTAACATGTGATCCTTCGACAACTGTTTTGTCGAGCCATCTTCATATTGAAGAGTGATTTGTGCTACGACCGCGTCCGAGACCTTTTCTGTCCCTGGTGGTACTTCGGCAATCATCGTCCCTGTCACTTCTGCGTCGGGAAATTGTGATTCATCGATTCCTTCCACTTGCTCTACTTTTTCCACCTCACCCGTCTCCACAGACTTCGTCTCTTCAGGTGTCGTACACCCCGATAATCCCAATACAAGAACACACATTACCCCAATTCTTCTCATCTCGTAGCCCCTTTTCAATGATTGCTAATGTTTACTTTCACCAAAGCACCAACACAAAATCTCTTTTGTACATAAAGGATCTTTATTCTGTATCATCGAAAGGAAACGACACAGATGAAGGTTCCGGTAAAGAATCAGCTAGTGTCAACAGCTCTTCTTCCGAGAGGTTTCCTGTCACGAGAATCAGTTTGTCTTGACTGATGTAGTAGATTCCATTGCCGCTCGGCTGGTTCAATCGATCATACTCCACTCCATCTGCATGACGATTGATTCGCTCACCGTCTCCCACACTGAATGCATCGGTCATCAAAATGGTGACTAGTTGCGTCTCATCATATAACGTCCACAGTTTTACAGGTCGTTCCACGTCATCGATTTCACTATCGATTGTATACATCAAATCTTGTGGGAGCGCCAAGTCGTGACGTCTTTTATCAGAAGCGTCAGTAATCCCAAAATGCTTCATCCCGTGCATGACCCATTCCTTGTCACGTGAATAGTGATATACCCCGAAGGAAGGTGTTTGGTTCGGATGACCAATCGCGATCAATCCGATGTCTCCGACTGTCGTCTCATAGATGACATCGTTTTTAGAAAGGTGTCCTTCTGACCCGTCCTTGTATTGAAGTGTAATTTGCTGAACCACCGCATCTGATAGCGATTCGGTGCCTTTTGGTACATCTTCAACTAGCGTACCTACCCATTCAGGCGAGGTGGTCACTTCAATCGTCTCAACTTCATCTCTGTCTTTCTTTATAGACTTCGTCTCTTCTGATGTCGTACATCCAGTCAGCCCCAACACAAGAACACACATTAACCCGATTCGTTTCATCTTGTATCCCCTTTTCTACATCTACCTCTCCAAATTCTACCAAAACACAAAAAAACCTTCTTCAGAGAATTAATCTCCAAAGAAGGTCCATGTCTTATTTACGCAACTCTTCCAAACGGGCGCGGACCGCGTCACGCTTGTCGAGGTAGTCTTTTTCTTTTGCTTTTTCTTCGTCAATGACGTGAGCCGGTGCCTTGGCGATGAAGCCTTGGTTTCCGAGTTTCTTCTGTACGCGCTCGACTTCTTTCTCATACTTCGCCACTTCTTTTTCAAGACGCGCGATTTCTTCTTCGAAGTTGATGAGGTCTGCGAGCGGGATGAAGAGCTCCGCGCCTGTCATGATCGCTGACATCGACTTATCCGGAGCCGTGAGGCCACGTCCGATTTCGAGCTCTGTCGCGTTCGTGAACTTGCCGATCGTCATTTCGTTCGCGCTCAAGTAACCTTGTGTCGCATCGTCGCTCGTCGAGATGAAGAGCTGGATTGGTTTCGACATCGGTGCGTTCACTTCGGCACGGATGTTACGAACCGAGCGGATGACGTTCATCACAGCTTCAAACGCTGGAACTGAATCTGCGAAGTGAAGGTCGTCACGACGCGTCGGGTAGCTTGCACGAACGATTGAATCGCCTTCGTGCGGCAAGTGCTGCCAGATTTCTTCTGTCAAGAACGGCATGAACGGGTGCATGAGACGCATGATTGAATCGAGCGTATGCGCGAGGACCGAACGTGTCGTGTGCTTCGCTGCTTCGTCCTCACCGTAGAGCGTGAGTTTCGCCATCTCGATGTACCAGTTACAGAACTCTTCCCAGATGAAGTTGTACAAGTAGCGACCTGCTTCACCGAACTCGTACTTGTCGACGAGGCGTGTCACTTGGTCGATCGTATCGTTCAAGCGTGTCAAGATCCACTTGTCGGCAAGCGTCTTCTCGCCCGTGAGGTCGATCTCTTCCACTTTGAGTCCATCCATGTTCATGAGAGCGAAACGGCTCGCGTTCCAAATCTTGTTCGCGAAGTTCCATGTCGACTCGATCTTCTCCCAATAGAAACGAAGGTCGTTCCCTGGTGTCGAACCTGTGAGGAGGAACCAACGGAGTGAATCGGCTCCGTACTGGTCGATGACTTCCATCGGGTCAACGCCGTTACCGAGTGATTTCGACATCTTGCGTCCTTCCGAGTCACGGATGAGACCGTGGATGAGGACATCGTTGAACGGTTGCTTCCCTGTGAACTCGAGTGATTGGAAGATCATGCGTGATACCCAGAAGAAGATGATGTCGTATCCCGTAACGAGCGCGCTCGTCGGGAAGTAGCGGTTGAAGTCCGGTGCGTCCGTATCCGGCCAGCCCATCGTTGAGAACGGCCAAAGCGCTGACGAGAACCATGTGTCGAGGACGTCTTCGTCTTGTGTCCAGTTCTCACTGTCCGCTGGTGCTTCTTTTCCTACATACACTTCGCCTGTCTCGTTATGATACCAAGCCGGGATGCGGTGGCCCCACCAAAGTTGACGGCTGATACACCAGTCGCGGATGTTCTCCATCCAACGGAGGTATGTGCCTTCGAAGCGTTCTGGGACGAAGTTGACTTTCGTGTCGGCGTTTCCTTGTGCTTCAAGTGCCGCTTTCGCGAGTGGCTCCATATCAACGAACCATTGTTTCGAAAGGTATGGCTCGATGACTGCGCCTGAACGCTCTGAGTGACCGACCGAGTGCGTGTGCGGCTCAATCTTCACGAGTGTGCCGTCCGCCTCTAAGTCTTTGACGAGTTGCTTGCGGCACTCGAAGCGGTCGAGCCCTTCGTACTTGCCAGCGTTCTCGTTCATCTTCCCGCCTTCGTCCATGACGAGGATGCGTGGAAGTTCGTGACGGTTTCCGATTTCAAAGTCGTTCGGGTCGTGGGCTGGCGTAATTTTCACGCAACCTGTACCGAACTCCATGTCAACGTAGTCGTCCGCAACAATCGGAATCTCACGGTTCATGACCGGAAGCATGATCGTCTTGCCGATGAGGTGTGTGTAACGCTCATCTTTCGGGTTGACGGCAACCGCCGTATCCCCGAGCATCGTCTCAGGACGTGTCGTCGCGATTTCGATGTGACCTGAACCATCAGCGAGTGGATACTTCATGTGATAGAACGCACCCTCGACTTCTTGGTAAATAACTTCGATATCCGAAACGGCCGTCTTTTGAGCCGGGTCCCAGTTGACGATATATTCGCCACGGTAGATCAAACCTTTTTCATACAAGCGAACGAATACTTCTTGAACGGCTTTTGAGAGCCCTTCGTCGAGTGTGAAGCGTTCACGTGAATAGTCGAGGCCGAGACCGAGTTTAGACCATTGGTCACGAATCGTCTTCGCGTACTCGTCTTTCCATTCCCACGTCTTCTCGAGGAATTTCTCACGTCCGAGGTCGTAACGCATGACGCCTTCTTCGCGGAGTTTTTGTTCAACTTTCGCCTGTGTCGCGATGCCGGCATGGTCCATCCCTGGAAGCCAGAGCACGTCATAACCTTGCATGCGCTTGAGGCGCGTCAACAAGTCTTGGAGCGTCGTGTCCCAAGCGTGACCGAGGTGTAGTTTCCCCGTAACGTTCGGTGGTGGGATGACGATTGTGTACGGTTGTTTCGAATCGTCCTCGTCTGCTTTAAATACATCGTTTTCTAACCAGTAGTCGTACCATTTTGACTCCGTCGCACTTGGGTCGTACTTCGTCGGCATGGTAATTTCATTTGTCTCATGGGCCATGTGTGGCGCCTCCTCTATTTCTTAATGAACACAAAAACGGCTTCTCTCGTCCTATACGCTAAGGACGAAAGAAGCCGTGATCTTCCGCGGTACCACCTTAGTTCGCCAACAAGTGGCGCACTCAAAATCGAATAACGGTCGATGGACCGAACTTTCTTACTCCATTCAGAAAGTCAGCTCCGAGGCGACTTCCGCGTCCATCCCTCGCAACCTTTCACCAAGCGGTCGCGTCTCTAAAAAGGAATGGATGATGCGTACTACTCCTCATCAAAGCAATTCATCATATCTGTTAAATAATTGTAGCGACAGAAACGTCAGCAGTCAAGATTAGAGTGAAAACTCTTCTTGAAGCTCCTTGAACGTCGCTTCGACCGCTGCGATCGTCTTCTCGATATCCTCATCCGTATGCGCCGTCGAGAGGAACAATCCTTCGAACTGTGATGGTGGCAAGAATACGCCGCGCGCTGCCATCTTCTGATAGTACGAACGGAACATCTCGAGGTTCGCCGATTTCGCTTTCTCGAAGTTCGTCACTTTCTCATTCGTGAAGAAGAAACCAAACATCGAGCCGGCACGGTTCGTGTCGTGCGGGATGTTGTATTTCTCACCAGCTTGCGTGAAACCTTCCGCGAGACGGTCTGCCTTACGCTCGAACTCCGCATAGTGCTCTGGTTTGAGTTGAGAGAGTGTCGTGTAACCGGCAATCATCGCGAGTGGGTTACCTGAGAGCGTACCCGCTTGATAGATCGGACCTTGCGGCGCGATCTGTTCCATGATTTCACGTTTCCCGCCGTAAGCACCGACCGGAAGTCCACCACCGATGACCTTACCGAGACATGTGAGGTCCGGTGTGACACCGAAGTATCCTTGTGCACAGTTGTACCCGACACGGAAGCCCGTCATGACCTCATCAAAGATGAGAAGCGCGCCATTTTGTTCCGTGATTTCACGAAGTCCTTCGAGGAACCCTGGTTGTGGTGGCACGAAGCCCATGTTTCCAGCTGCTGGTTCGACGATGACACCAGCGAGGTCGTCACCGTATTTCTCAAACGCGACGCGGACAGCGTCCAAGTCGTTGTAAGGAACGGTGAGCGTATGGCTCGCGAGCTCTTTCGGTACACCTGGTGAGTCCGGGAGACCGAGTGTTGCGACACCAGAACCGGCTTTAATGAGAAGCGAGTCGCCGTGTCCGTGGTAGCATCCTTCGAACTTCAAGATCTTCGTCTTCCCTGTATAGCCGCGTGCGAGGCGAAGTGCCGCCATCGTCGCTTCCGTACCCGAGTTGACCATGCGGACCATCTCGATTGATGGGACGCGGTCGATGACGAGTTCTGCCATCTTCGTCTCGAGCTCGGTCGGCGTACCGAACGTCCAGCCTTTTTCAGCTTGTTCTTGAATCGCTTTCGTGACGACAGGGTCACGGTGACCGAGGATGAGGGGTCCCCATGAGAGGACGTAATCGATATACTCGTTGCCGTCGATGTCATAGACGCGTGAACCTTCACCACGTTCGGCGAAAATCGGCGTCATACCGACCGATTTGTAGGCACGGACCGGACTGTTGACACCGCCTGGCATGAGTGGGCGGGCTTGTTCGAACGCTTCTTGTGAGCGTGTTTGGTTGTATGTCATGCGTAGTCTCCTTCCAAATAGCGACAGACGTCTTTTGCGAAATACGTGACGATGAGATCGGCACCGGCACGCTTGAATCCGACCATCGTCTCCATGACGATGCGTTCTTCGTCAACCCAGTCGTTGAGTGACGCGGCTTTGATCATCGCGTACTCTCCGCTCACGTTATACGCCACGATTGGCATATCGAGTGAGTCGCGCATATCACGGATGATGTCCATGAACGCGAGAGCCGGTTTGACGATCATGAAGTCGGCACCTTGTTCGACGTCCGATTGTGACTCGCGGAACGCCTCACGACGGTTCGCCGGGTCCATCTGATAGCCTTTACGGTCGCCTTCACCTGGAGCCGATTGGGCAGCGTCACGGAACGGTCCGTAATACGCCGACGCATATTTTACGCCATAGCTCATGATTGGGATGTGGCTGAATCCGTTTTGGTCGAGACCTTCACGGATGGCTGCGACGAATCCGTCCATCATCGAGCTCGGCGCGATGATATCGGCACCCGCTTGTGCTTGCGTGATCGCTGTCTGGACGTGAAGTGGAAGCGATGCGTCGTTATCGACGTCCCCGTCCTTCACGAGACCACAGTGACCTGTAGACGTGTATTCACACAGGCACGTATCGGCGATGACTGTGAGCTGTGGCGCCCACTCTTTCACTTTACGGATCGCTTCTTGGACGATACCGTGGTCGTGATACGCTTCACTGCCTTCCGGGTCTTTATGTTCCGGCACGCCGAACAAGAGCACGGATTGGAGACCGAGGTCGACGATTTCTTTGATCTCTTCTTCGAGTCGGTCAAGTGAATAATTAAAGACGCCAGGCATCGAGCTGACTTCACGTTTAATGTTAGTCCCTTCAATGATGAAGAGTGGGTAAATCAAATCTTCTTTCCGAACATGATTTTCACGTACGAGGGCACGCATCGACTTCGATGAGCGAAGACGACGGTGACGGTCAAACTGGTTCATGAAAAATCCTCCCCTACACACTGTATTAATGCATCCATAGTATAACATTCTGGCACTCGTACCGGTAACGTCGACACTTGTCGGACGGCACGTTCGGTCACTTCGCCGATGGCGTACCACGTCCCATTGAAGCGGGACAAGTGCGGTGTGAGCGCCTCGACGGCCGACGGGCTCAAGACGAGCAGCGCCTTCACGGTCTCGAGTTGTTGCTGTTGCGCCGGTGTCAACGGCACGGGGATCGTCTCGTAGACGACCCAGTCCTGCACGTGAGAGAGCATCGTCATGTGCTTCGTGTTCGCCAAATTCCCACGCGCGAACAAGACGACCTCATCGGCGGAAACGACATCGCGTAACTGCTCAAAGAGTGCCTCACCCGTATACGTCTCCGGCATGAGCGAGACGGTAAATCCTTCCGCTTCAAGCGCCCGTTTCGTCTTCTCACCGACAGCAGCGACTTTGACGTCACGCATCAGATTTCGAAGCGCGGGCACCGCGTTTTGACTCGTGACGACGAGCCAGTCGAATCGTTCCACGGGTGGTGGGACGTGCGTCTCTCTCGTCTGAATAAGCGGGACATGATGAACGGAAAGACCGCTCGCCTCGAGCAGCGCCCGTTGCGAAGCGGTCATTCGTTTCGTTCCCGTGTACCAGACGTCACTCATTGACCGAGGCGAGGATTTCACGTCCGCCACGTCCGAGCAATTCTTCTGCGACGTCCATTCCGAGTGCGACTCCGTCCGTTGACGTTTTCGTCACACGAAGCACTTCTTTCCCGTCCACTGACGCGATGAGGCCCGTGAGCGTCACTTCGTCACCGTCGACCGTCGCGTAACCGCCGACTGGGACGTGACAGCTTCCTTCGATGGCTTTTAAGAAAGTCCGTTCCGCTGTCGCGGCTTTTGCCGTCACATCATCGTGTAACAACTGAAGCACTGCCGTTACTTCTGCATCGTCTTTTCGGCTCTCAATCGCAAGAACGCCTTGTCCGACAGCAGGTACCATGACGTCCGGGTCAAGCGCTTCGAAGTCGACACGGTCCGTCCAACCCATCCGTTCGAGCCCGGCTTTCGCGAGCAAGATGGCGTTGTAGTTCTCCGAATCCAACTTCTTCAGACGCGTGTCGATGTTTCCGCGAATCCATTGAATTTCAAGGTCAGGACGTGCCGCTAAAATCTGTGCACCGCGACGGAGTGAACTCGTTCCGACGATTGAACCTTTCGGAAGCGTCTCGAACGTGTAGCCGTTCTCGCAGATGAGGACGTCACGCGCGTCGACTCGTTTCGGCATGCAGCTGATATAGAGTTCTTCCGGAAGTTCGGCTGGAACGTCCTTCATGCTGTGGACGGCGAAGTCGATGTCCCCGTCGAGCATCTGTTGTTGAATCTCTTTGACGAATAGACCTTTCCCGCCGACTTTTGACAATTGTACGTCGACGATTTGGTCCCCTTTCGTCACGATTTCTTTAATTTCGAACTCGTTTTGTGCTCCGGCTTTCTTCAATTGTTCGATGACCCATTTCGTTTGAGTCATGGCGAGTTGGGAACGGCGTGAGCCGACGATGATTTTTCGCATGTTGAGTCTCTCCTTCATAGAAAAAGGCGACACACGTCGCCTTTTATATCTTGTTAGCGCATCAATGCGCGAAGTGGTGCTTTGGCAGAAGTGGCATCCGTTTCTTCCACTTCGTCTACCGGCTGTTCTGGTAACTCGACATCGAGTCCGAACGTCTCGACAAACTGGGCGATCCGAACGTTCGCGTCCGGCTGTGCCGCTGCGTCTTTGATGTAGTCGATTGGGTCACGAAGCATCTGGTTGATGATCGACTTCATGTGCTTCCCGATGACTTTCTTGTCGCGCGCCGACAAGTGATCGAGCTTACGCTCTAGACTCGTCATCGTGTCTTCTTGAATATCAAGAGCACGGGCACGCAACTCGTTCATGATCGGTACGACACCGAGTGTGACGAGCCATGTTTGGAACTCTTGAATCGCTTCATCGATTTTCATCTCGATCTTCTCGGCCTCGAGGAGACGAGCTTCGAGATTCTTGTTGACGATTCCATTCAAATCATCGACATCGAACAAATGAACACCTGGAAGTGTCGCGACCGCTGGATCGATATCTCGCGGCACAGCAATGTCAATGAGAAGAAGTGGACGTTCACGGCGCAACAATTGTGCCGCTGCCACATCGTCATATCCGATGACGGCGTCTTTCGCTCCGGTCGAACTGATCAAAATATCCGCATCGAGTAAGCCGCATGCGATTTCACGAATCGAATGGGCACGACCTTTGAACTTATCCGCAACAGCTTTCGCTTTGCTCTCCGTTCGGTTGAAGACGGCGATTTGTTTCGCACCAGCCTCGAACAAATTGAGTGTCGTCAATTCACCCGTTTCTCCGGCTCCGACGACGACAACTTGCTTATCGTCGAGCTGTTGGTACATCTCTTGTGCGAGCGTCACGGCAGCCGAGCTGACCGATACAGACATTTCCCCAATTTGCGTGTCCGTATGGGCGCGCTTGGCGAGTGTGACCGCTTCTTTGAATAATTTGTTGAAGACCGTTCCTGTCGTTCCATGCTCTTGGGCACGGAAGAAACTTGTCTTCACCTGACCTAAAATTTGTGTTTCCCCGATGATCATCGAGTCGAGGCCCGATGTGACACGGAATAAGTGACGAATCGCCTCTTCCCCTTCTCGAATCGACAAGTATGGTGTGAACTGCTCCATCTCTAGGTTGAACCAGTTCGCCAAGAAACGTTTCGTGTAATAACGTCCAGTATGGAGTTGATCTGTCACGACGTACAGCTCCGTCCGGTTACACGTAGACAAAATAACCGACTCGAAAATGCTCTTCTCTTCGCGAAGTGCAATCATCGCATCCACGATTTCTTGCTCCCCAAACGAGAACTGCTCCCGAATCGCGACAGGGGCTGTCTTGTTATTTAGTCCAACGACGACAATATGCATGTATCTCTTCCCCTCATCTAAAATCCACCGACGGTTGTCTCTTCTTTTTTCAATCTCTACCGTACATTATAACAGTTCTTATCTGGTAACTATAATCTTCTGTTTGATTTTCCTGAAATAAAATAAGAACTTTTTGTGACAAAAAGAAGTAGAAATGGCGAAACCCCATTTCTACCCTTCTTCTTATGAATGTGGTGAGTTTGGATCCGTAATAATAGAGCTTTCCGTCTCTTCTTTGTCTAAATATTGTTCGCGCTCTTTTAGTTTATAGATGCGAACGATATTCTGGACAACCGTTTTGGCGACCGCATAGAACGGTACGGCGATGAGCATCCCGATGATCCCAGCCAAATTCCCAGCCACGAGCAAGACGATGATGATCGTGAGCGGGTGGACTTTCAAGGACTTCCCTTGAATGAGCGGTGAGATGACGTTCGATTCGATTTGCTGCACAATGATGATGACAACGATGACCCAGATGACTTTAATCGGATCTTGAATGAACGCCACGATGACAGCCGGTACGGCACCTAAGAACGGTCCGACGTATGGGATGATGTTCGTCACCATCATGAAGAGCGCGAGCAAGATGGCATAATCTACCCCGACGATCCAAAGTCCGATGAGCGACGTGATCCCGACGAAGAACGCGACGAGCAACTGTGCGTTGACATAGCTTCGCACCGTCTCGTGCATGTCATGCAAGATGTGGCGTGTCTCTTTCTCATAGCTCGATGGCAAGAGTTTGACGATAGCGTCCGGTAGACGCTTCCCGTCAAGCAACATGTAAAGAAGCATGAACGGAATGACGACGATTGTGATGACCGCCGACGTCACGAATCCGACGACTTGCCCGAATGACGACGCGATGTTTCCGAACAAATCTCCTAAATACGACGTGATGTTCGTCGTCAAATTGCGGAACATCTCATCATTTTGTGCCATGAAGCGCGACAAGAACTCATTTTGGAGCAACGTGTCACGAACGGCGAACGCTTGTTGCTGAAGCTCTTTCGCGATACTCGGCATCGCATTGATGAGCGACGTAACCTGTTCAGCAAGGACCGGTCCGAGAATACTGAAGACGATGGTAAAGATGAGTACGAGACCGATCAGTGTCATCGCGACCGCAAGTGCGCGTTTCCCTTTCAACCGTTTTTCTAAAAAGTCGACGATGCCGACCAAGAAATAAAAGAAGAGTCCGGCCACAATGAGTGGGACCGTGACGAGTGCCAAAATGACTTGAATCGGTTCAAACACGAATGAGATCTCTGTTCCGACCCAAATGACTAAAAAGATGGTCAGCGTCCAAAAGAGGGCGCGGTACCATTTGTTTTCAAACATGCGCTGCATTTCTCCACCTCGTTTACGATTATGACTATGTACTAACTATGATTATACGATAATTACCCGCTTGCGGGATGAGAAAAACAAAAAGGCGAAGGAATCCCTTCGCCCATACTTCATTCACCTTCCGTGATGAGTGCATAAATTGCTTTCCACGCATCGTCTTTTCCTTCTGCTGTTTCGGCTGAGAAAGCGACGAAACGGTCAGATGGATCGAACTGAAGCTTACGTTTTACCGCTGCCTCGTGCTTTTGACGCTGGCTCTTCTTGATCTTATCGAGCTTCGTCGCTACGACGATGACCGGAATCTCATAGTGCTTCAAGAAGTTGTACATCGTCACATCGTCACCCGTCGGCTCATGACGGATATCGACGAGTAAGACGACGCCGCGAAGCGCCTCTTGGCTCGTCAAATATTGCTCCATCATGACGCCCCACTTCTCACGCTCCGTCTTTGATACTTTCGCGTAACCGTATCCTGGAACGTCAACGAACATGATTTCATCATTGATGTTAAAGAAGTTGAGGGTCTGAGTCTTTCCTGGTTTCGAAGACGTCCGTGCGAGCGCCTTCCGTTGGCAAATCTTATTGATGAACGACGACTTCCCGACGTTCGACCGTCCGGCAAGCGCCACTTCCGGCAACTCATGGACCGGATAATGGTCTGGCGCGACGGCACTCGTCACGAATTCTGCTTTGTTGATCTTCATTTAATTTCCTCCAAATGCTACATCTAGTACTTCATCGAGTGTCGTCACGGGAACGAACGTCAGTTTCTCACGCACCGTTTCTTGAATGTCATCGATGTCTCGCTCATTATCTTTCGGAATGACGATGGTCGTCAACCCGGCCCGATGAGCAGCGAGCGCTTTTTCTTTCAATCCACCAATCGGCAAGACGCGTCCACGGAGCGTGATCTCGCCTGTCATCCCGACATCACGATGGACTTTCTTCCCGGTCAACGCGGAAATGAGTGCTGTCGCAATCGTGATCCCGGCCGATGGTCCATCTTTCGGTACGGCCCCTTCCGGAACGTGGATGTGGATGTCTTGTCGCTCATAGAACGTCGGGTCAATCCCGAATCGCTCCGCATTCGCGCGGACATAGCTATATGCTGTCTGTGCAGACTCCTGCATCACGTCACCGAGTTTACCCGTCAACTGAAGTTTGCCTTTCCCTGGCGCGAGCGCCACTTCGATTGTGAGCGTGTCTCCACCGAACGCCGTGTAGGCAAGACCTGTCACTGCACCGATTGAATCCTCGGTCTCCCCTTTTCCGTAACGATACTTCGGTTTTCCGAGATACGTGCTGATGGCTTTCTTCGAAATCGTGACCCGTTTCTTCTCACCGATTGCGATTTGTTTTGCTGCTTTACGGCAGAGCGAACCGATGACGCGTTCTAAGTTTCGGACACCCGCTTCACGTGTGTAGCGGCGTACGACTTCATAGAGTGCATCTTCTTTGATCGTCAATTGGCTCTTCTTCAATCCGTGCTCTTTCAACTGTTTCGGCACTAAGTGACGCTTCGCGATTTCGACTTTCTCGAGCTCCGTATACCCACCGATTTGGATGAGTTCCATCCGGTCAAGGAGCGGTGCCGGAATTTGCGAGACATCGTTCGCTGTCGCGATGAAGAGGACGTTCGACAAATCGAACGGTTCTTCGATGTAGTGGTCCGAGAACGATACGTTTTGCTCTGGGTCGAGTACTTCGAGCATCGCCGACGCCGGGTCTCCTCTGAAGTCAGAAGCCATCTTGTCGATTTCATCGAGTAAGAAGACGGGGTTCTTGCTTTCCGCTTGCTTCAACCCGCGGATGACACGTCCTGGCATCGCGCCGATATACGTCCGGCGGTGACCACGGATTTCTGCCTCATCGCGTACCCCACCAAGTGAGACACGAACGAAGTGACGTTCAAGCGCCGAGGCGATGGAACGGGCGAGCGAAGTCTTCCCGACCCCTGGAGGTCCGGCGAGACAAAGGATTGGTCCACGAAGCGAGTTCGTCAACTGACGGACGGCCAAGTATTCGAGGATTCGGTCTTTTACTGACTCTAAACCGTAATGGTCATCGTCAAGGACGTCTGCCGCATGTTTCACATCGAGCTTGTCTTCCGTCTCGATGCCCCATGGAAGGGATGCGACCCAGTCAAGGTAGTTACGGATGACCGCATACTCCGGCGACGTTTGTGGGACGACGTTCAATCGCTCTGCTTCACGCATGACGTTCTTTCGAGTCGTCTCTGGCAAGTCGAGCGCCTCTAACTTCTCGCGGAGGCGGTTCGGCTCAGACTCTTGCGTCTGGTCGCCGAGCTCTTGTTGAATCGTCTTCATCTGTTCCCGTAAGTAATACTCGCGCTGCGACTGCTCAATCGACTTCTTCGTCCGCTCACGCATCTCTTGCTCGAGTTCGATCACTTCCACCTCATGTGCGATGATTTCAAGCAGTTCTAGCCCTCGTTTGACCGCATCTGCTTCTTCGAGCATCGCTTGGCGAAGTTCGACATCGACATCAAGTTTCGACGTGATATAGTCCGTGAGCGACTCAAGTCGCTCATACATCTCGAAACGACGACGTTCGTCCGGGGACATGCCTTTGATGTTGGCGACAAGTTTTCCGAACTGCTCTTTCAACAGACGGACGAGCGCCGTACGCTCGACCTCTTCCCCTTCAGCAAGCTCGAGTGGTTCGACGTTGGCGAACCAGCCTTCATCCGTCGATTCGACCGAGTCGACGCGGACTCGCTCTTTCCCGACGATGCGAACCCGAATCGTCTCGTTCGACAATTCGCTCATCTTGGCGATATGGACACGCGTTCCAATCGTGTACAAGTCTTCCGGTTCTGGTGATTCGTTTCCGGTCTCTTTTTGAGTGACGACAATTAAATCCGTCTCATGCTCCTTTGCAGCAAGGAGCGCCCGAAGTGATAACGGGCGTCCGACATCGATTGTCACACCGATGAGCGGATATACGACGACTCCTCGCAACGGAAGGATTGGTAATTTTTCCATCTACAACGCCTCCTGTGCAAAAAGGCCCAAAACTCGGAGTGTGCCGAGTGTTTGAGCCTTCTTCGTTAACAAATTATGCTGTCTCTTTGTTGTCCCCTGTCTGTTCGACAGTACCATCACGAAGGACGTATTTCGGACCGGCAAGACCCGTAATCGTTTCATCTGTGATGATGACTTTCTCGATATCGTCACGCGATGGGACGGTGAACATCACATCGAGCATCATTTCTTCGATAATCGAGCGGAGACCGCGCGCGCCAGTCTTACGTTTGATCGCAAGTTTGGCGATTTCGATCAATGCCTCGTCTGTGAACGTCAATTCGACATCGTCAAGCTCGAGCATTTTCTCGTACTGACGAACGAGGGCATTTTTCGGCTTCGTCAAGATTTCAACGAGTGCTTCCTCATCGAGTGTCGTGAGCGTCGCCATGACTGGCAAACGACCGATGAACTCAGGAATCAAACCGAATTTTTGAAGGTCTTCAGGAAGTGCGCGGGCGAGCAAGTCTTCTTGCGTCAACTCGCGATTCTCTTGATCGTTTCCGAAACCGATGACTTTCTTCCCGATTCGGCGTTTGACGACCGATTCAATCCCAGCGAATGCTCCGCCGACGATGAAGAGAATGTTTGTCGTATCGATTTGGATGAATTCTTGATGCGGATGCTTACGTCCACCTTGTGGCGGTACGCTTGCTGTCGTGCCTTCAAGAATTTTAAGGAGTGCCTGCTGAACGCCTTCACCGGATACGTCGCGCGTAATCGATGGGTTTTCAGACTTACGAGCAATCTTATCGATCTCATCAATATAGATGATTCCTTTTTCAGCCTTCTCGACATCGTAGTCAGCTGATTGAATCAATTTGAGCAAGATATTTTCGACGTCTTCGCCGACGTAACCCGCTTCCGTCAAGCTCGTCGCATCCGCAATTGCGAATGGGACGTTCAAGACGCGAGCCATCGTTTGGGCGAGAAGCGTCTTCCCGCTACCAGTTGGTCCGATCATGACGATGTTCGACTTCGCAAGTTCGACATCATCCGAACGACCGCCGGCGTTGATGCGTTTATAGTGGTTATAGACAGCGACTGAAAGCGCACGTTTCGCGCGGTCTTGTCCAATGACATAATCGTCTAGGATGTTACGAATCTCTTGTGGTTTCGGAATGTCTTTGAATTCGACTTCTTCCTCTACACCGAGCTCTTCCTCAACGATTTCATTGCAAAGTTCGATACACTCATCGCAAATGTATACGCCTGGTCCGGCGACTAACTTACGAACTTGTTCTTGCGATTTTCCGCAAAACGAGCACTTGAGTTGCCCCTTTTCCTCGTTAAATTTGAACATTCGATACACCCCTTCTGTGGTGAAAATGGATGTAAGTGCGATAAATCGCGATTTGTATTTTCTGGTGCGATGCACCGTGAAAAGACATTTTACATCTCTGCGTTGAAATAATTGTAGCATGAACATATTGCGACTTCAAAGAATTACACATCCAAAGTGTTGTGACAGAAAAAAGGACGACCGCTAAGCAGTCGTCCCACTAAAAATCAACTTACTTCGCTTTACCGTTTTCAACGAGGATGTCGATCGCTTTACGGAATTTGAGGTCACCTTTAAGTGTCTCAAGACCGCCTTGTGGAGCGAGCATCGTACGGAGTTGGTCCGGTGCGATGTTGTAAAGTTTAGACATTTCTTCAAGCTCTTTCTCAGCATCTTCGTCAGATACTTCGATTGCTTCTTTGTCAGCGATTGCTTTCAAGACGAGACGAGCTTTAACGCGCTCTTCAGCTTGCTCTTTCATCTCTTCGCGCATTGCTTCTTCAGAAGTACCAGTGAGTTCGAAGTACATGTTAAGGTCGATTCCTTGTGAAGATACACGTGAACCGAACTCTTGTACCATGCGGTCTACTTCTTGGTCAACGAGAACTTGTGGTACGTCGATTGTCGCGTTAGCAGTTGCCTGCTCAACGAGTTGGTCGCGCATTGTACCTTCAGCTTCTTGTTTCTTACCAGCTTCTAAACGCTCACGGATGCTCGCTTTCAACTCGTCGAGTGTCGAAACAGACTCGTCGATGTCTTTTGCGAACTCGTCGTCGAGTTCAGGAACTTGTTTTGTTTTCACTTCGTGAAGTTTGACTTTGAATGTCGCTGGTTTACCCGCTAAGTTTTCAGCGTGGTACTCTTCAGGGAATGTTACTTCAACGTCTTTTTCTTCACCAGCAGTCATGCCGACCATTTGCTCTTCGAATCCTGGGATGAATTGACCAGAACCGATTTCGAGTGTGTAGTTCTCAGCTGTGCCGCCTTCGAACTGCTCACCGTCAGCGAAACCTGCGAAATCAAATACAGCTGTATCGCCGTTTTCGATTGCACCTTCTTTAACAGCGAGTTCTGCGCCTTGCTGTTGAAGTGCTTCAAGTTCTGCTGTTACTTCGTCTTCTGTTACTTCAGTTGAAACAGCTTCGTACTCGAGGCCTTTGTATTCGCCAAGCTCAGCTTCTGGCTCAACCACGAATGTCACTTTGAAAGCGACTGGTTTGCCTTTCTCGAGCGTGCCGTCTACATCGATGTTTTCGAGCGCGATTGGTTCGAAACCAGCTTCTTCAACCGCACCTTGGATTGTGTCGCGGTAGAGAATGTCGAGCGCATCTTGATAGAGTGCTTCTTCTCCATACATTTTGTTGAACATTGGGCGTGGCAATTTCCCTTTACGGAAGCCAGGCACGTTCAAGTCTTTGACGACTGTTTTAAATGCGGCGTCAACTGCTTTATCAAAAGCTTCTGCAGGAGCTTCGTACGTGAGTACGCCTTGGCTACCTGATGTTTTTTCCCATTTTGCTGTCATGCTAAGTCCCTCCAACAATTCGTTTATACCGTACAAAAATGTACAACAATCCGTATTATAGCATAAATCCTCGGTATGCACACAAGGATTTAGTCTAATAACGCCTGTGTGAAGCGCAGATCCGCCTCTAAAATCGCAGCTGCCAAACCGTCGACTGCCTCGTCATGCAAAATCGCTTGTTTCGCCTGTACGAGCGCCTGTTCCACGTCCGCTTTTTCAGCCGGCACATACGGATAATGCGTATACATATAGTTCATCAACAACTGAGTCCCGATCTCATCGCCCTCTACTGATTTCTGAAGCGAGAGGACGGTCTTCTCCCACGTCTCGATGTGCGATGTTGCCTCCATTTGCGACATCTCGTTCGTCGAATCCCCATCCGACCACTTGATGACCGCAAGTTCGGCAAAAGCCTTCTCTAACACGATTAATTTGACGAGCTTCGGTCGCTTGGATACGAGTAGCTCATGCAGCACATTGTCGAGTACCGAATCGATATTGAAATGGACATGTTGCAACGCCTCGATTTGTTCCCCTGTACTGCCTCGCGTCAACGTCCGTTTCAATTTGGCGATTGCCGCCGGAAACTCCGTCATCTTCAACACTTGAAGCACTTGATGTGCCTGTGTGTTGACCGTATCTTTTTTGTCTTGCCATTCGAGGTACTGGTTGATCCAGTGCGCCGCTTCAAACGGCTGGTCTCGCATGATGTAATACTGCGCGATCTGTAATCCGCCCGAAGCCGGTTCTTCCGCTTCCGCCATCTGGATGGCGACGAGTTCCTGCAACTTCTCGAGCGTTTCTGGGTCGTCCGGTTTTTCCATCGCACATTGGAAGATTTCCATGAAAATAAACGGGTCACCTGGAATCGCCTGATACCAATCCCATAAAATCGGTTCGATCCGCTGTCGCTCCCCAGAAGCATCTGCTTCTTGAATCATCTTATGCAGACGCGACCAATTCCCAGGGAACGGATAGTCCTGGTCCTTTTCCTTCTCCATCTTCCCTCACCCTCTCTTCCATTCCCTTTCATCTTCCGTTAGGACGCGATTCCTTGTCAATCGATTTCCCGGAAAATGAAAAAAGAGACGTTCTCCGTAGAGAGCGTCTCTATTTTAATGGAAGCGTCCCAAGAGGGATTCGAACCCCCGACCGACGGCTTAGAAGGCCGTTGCTCTATCCTGCTGAGCTATTGGGACATTGACATGAAAACTATAATAGAAAAATGGTTTCCTGTCAATCGATTTCCCATTCGAAACTCATAGTTTTCCTGCGATGTCCAAATCTTCGACGTGAGAACCGTCTTCCGAGCGATAAAAACGTACCGCTGCTTCCCCGTTTTCTAAGTCAAGAAGCGCATACGTTTTATCGGAACGTCCCCGTGGCATCCGAATCGAACCCGGGTTGATGTAGACGACCCCGTCCTCGATCAAAGCACCCGCCACATGCGAGTGACCGAACAAGACAACGTTCGCGCCAACTTCTTCCGCCCGGTAACGCAGCCGATTCAAGTCGAATTTGACGTCGTGATGATGCCCGTGGACGATGAGGATCGTACCGGCATCCGTCGTCTCAATCCGTTCGAGCGGAAGGTCTCCACCAAAATCACAATTCCCACGGACCGTTCGATACGGCAATAGATGTTCATCGACAAGTGCGAGTTGTGAATCGCCGCAATGGAACGCGTCATCAATCTCCGCCTCGTGTCGTTCAAAAATCGTTGTCAATTCTTCCGTCAGACCATGACTATCACTCACTATTAGAAAACGCATAAGCTTCATCCTTTCATGAATGGAATGATTTCTGCCTCCAGTTTTCGTAATGCCTGTCCACGGTGACTGACGACCGCTTTTTCTTCACGTTCTAGTTCGGCCGCCGTCTTGTGGAGCGATGGAACGATAAAGAGCGGGTCGTATCCGAAACCGTTCTCGCCACGTGGAGAATAGCCGATTGTCCCTTCAATTGTTCCACGAACGGTCAACGTCTCTCCTGTCGGTTTCGCCAGACAGAGGGCACAGACGAAGCGGGCCACGCGATTCGTTTCGCCGTTCAATTTTTCAAGAAGAAGCGCATTGTTCGCCTCATCCGACTTTTCAGGACCGGCGAAGCGAGCCGAATATACACCAGGTGCTCCGTCGAGCGCGTCAACTTCAAGACCGGAGTCGTCCGCGAGTACGGCATGCCCGAAATAGGCAGCAGCTTCCGTCGCTTTTAATGCCGCATTTTCTTCAAATGTCGTACCTGTCTCATCTGTTTCCGGCGCATCCGGATAGTCGAGTAGTGATTCGACCTCAAATCCGAGCGGTGTCAACATCCCTTCTAGTTCTTTTACTTTCCCGGGATTGTGTGTCGCAATGATCAACTTCATAATGTCTCCTCCGAACGTTCTCCGACGTACCACCAAGAAGCACCGAGTGCCTCTTCAGCCGTCTTGAATAATGATTCGATTCCGTGTTGTGCAAGCGCGAGCATCTCGTTCATCTCTTGAAGCGTGAACGTCGCCTCTTCACCTGTCCCCTGAACTTCGACGAACCGACCGCTCGCCGTCATGACGACGTTCATGTCGACCTCAGCCGCCGCGTCTTCCATATAGTCCAAGTCGAGAACGAGTTCATCGGTCCGTCCGACCGAGATGGCCGCGACACCTTCTTTGATTGGTGTATCATCGAGTTTCCCTTGACGGATCAAACGGTCGACAGCGAGGACGAGGGCACAAAAACCACCCGTGATGGATGCCGTACGCGTACCGCCATCCGCTTGGATGACGTCACAGTCAATCCAAATCGTTCGTTCGCCAAGACGTTCCAAGTCCACGACCGAGCGGAGTGATCGGGCGATGAGACGCTGAATCTCCATCGTCCGACCCGATTGTTTCCCACGTACCGCTTCTCGGACAGTCCGGTCACCTGTCGCACGTGGCAACATCGCATACTCGGCATTGATCCAGCCTTGCTTCTTCCCGCGAAGGAAGTTCGGAACACGTTCTTCGACAGTCGCTGTACAAATCACTTTCGTATCACCAATCGAAATGAGGACAGACCCTTCCGCATGCTTATTCACATGAGGTACGATCTCGACTGTTCGTAATTCATCAAATCGTCTCGTATCACGCAATGCCGGTCACCTCGACTTTCTCCGCATGGACCGGACGACCGAGCCATTCGCTCGCCAATCGGTCAAATAGTTCAATATCCCCCGTCGCATAAAAGGCATGGGATGGGACGGTATCTAATCCGTTCTCGAGCTCTTGATAATCAAGCATCGCTGCGACTTCGAGCGCCGTCTCGTCACCCGACGAGATGAGGTGCACGTTCGGTCCGACCACGTCCTGGATGACAGGCGCAAGGATCGGATAATGCGTACAACCGAGAATGAGTGTATCCATCTCGGAAGGTTGTAGCGGACGCAGCGTCTCTTCCACGATTTGACGGACGCGGTCTCCCGACACGTCCCCCGTTTCGACGAGCGGGACAAAAGGTGGGCAAGCGAGTGAGTACACGTCGACCTCACCAGCTACGTGACGAAGCGCCTTCTCATACGAAGCGCTCTCAATCGTCATCTTCGTACCGATGACACCGATATGTTTATTTCGCGTCCCTTTGACGGCCGCGCGGGCACCTGGGTCGATGACACCGATGACCGGGATATCGAGGCGTTTCCGCGCCTCTTTCAAAACGACCGCCGTCGCCGTGTTACAGGCGATGACAATCATTTTGACGTCTTTCTTCAATAAAAACTCAATGAGTTCCCATGTATAAGCTTCAATCTCATCGTGCGGACGCGGCCCGTATGGACAGCGTTCCGTATCCCCGATATAGATAATTTCTTCTTTAGGGAGCTGGCGCATCAATTCTTTGACTACCGTCAACCCGCCGACTCCTGAATCGAGGACTCCAATCGCTCGTTTCATTTGCATCACTTCCATTCTCACCTATCTTACCAAAAAACATCAGACGGAAAAAGAAACGTTCCCATGACAAAAAAAGACGAGGTCGCCAGTGGCGCCTCGTCCCTTACCCGAATTACTGAGCAAGACCTTCGCTAGTGAGCATGTCAGAAAGCGTGTTGATCGCTTCTTCTGCATCTTCACCTTCAGCAGTGATCTTGATTGTAGAATCTTTTGCGATACCGAGTGAAAGTACACCCATGATCGACTTCAAGTTAACTGTTTTACCATTGTACTCGAGGTTGATGTCTGACTGGAACTTAGAAGCTGTGTTAACCAACTGAGTAGCTGGACGAGCGTGAATTCCTGAATCAGCAACGACTGTGAACGTTTTTTCCATGAGATGATGGTCTCCCTTCAAAATTCAATTCTACAGGCGAACCGGCAGAATATTTTTTGTTTGTGAACTCATTATCAAATGATAGCGGATTCGCAAAAATTCTGCAAGCGGTTTTTATATTCCGGAGTCCATTCCGTTGGACGACCTTCCTTCGTCAAATGAACGAGGCTCGTTCGTCCCGCAAAGAGGAGTTGTTCTCCGTCATATGCCCCGTAATGAATATCACATGAAGTGTTTCCGACCGTCAAGATATTGGCATGCACGGTCAGCTGTTGACGTGGCATGACTTGTCGAACATAGTCACATTGCGCATCGGCGACGACGACAAACCCGTCCTTTAAGGAGAATCCTGTCGCTTCTAGCAACTCGATTCGCGCATCTTCGAAATAGATGAACGGGATCGTGTTATTCATGTGACCGTACGGATCGCACTCCGAAAAGCGGACTTTTACATCGAGCGCGACCCCTGCTTTGACACGTGTTTCCCAACCTGGCTCTCGAAAGTACTTGGTCATCGGCTCGCTTACGCCTCGACCGCAGAACCGGTGCGACCTTTGTCACTACCGAAGAACTGTTTGAACGAGTGAAGCGTCGTTTGACGGTTCATCGAAGCGATAGACGTCGTGAGCGGAATGCCTTTCGGGCAAACTTCGACACAGTTTTGTGCGTTTCCGCACTGCATGATGCCGCCGTCTTCCATAAGTGCTTCGAGGCGGTCTTCCGCGTGGAAGGCACCTGTTGGATGCGAGTTGAAGAGACGGACTTGCGAGATTGCCGCTGGACCGATGAAGTCCGATTTGTCGTTGACGTTCGGACACGCTTCAAGACAAACCCCACATGTCATACATTTTGATAACTCGTACGCCCATTGACGTTTGTTTTCTGGCATACGCGGTCCTGGACCGAGGTCATACGTTCCATCGATCGGAACCCATGCCTTCACTTTTTTCAACGCGTCGAACATACGCTGACGGTCGACTTGAAGGTCACGGATGACCGGGAACGTCTTCATCGGCGCGAGGCGAATCGGTTGCTCGAGTTTATCGACGAGCGCTGTACACGACTGGCGTGGCTTCCCGTTGATGATCATCGAGCAGGCACCACACACTTCCTCGAGACAGTTCATGTCCCAGTTGATCGGTGTGGTCTTGTCGCCGTTCGCGTTGACCGGGTTTCGGCGGATTTCCATCAATGCCGAAATCACGTTCATGTTCGGACGGTACGGCACCGTGAATTCTTCAGTATATGTCGCTTGATCCGGTCCATCTTGGCGTTCGATGATGAAGCGGATGTCTTTTTGTTCAGATTGCATTGGCGTCGTCATTTCGTCTTCGCCCCTTTCTTCGAGTAATCCCGTTTACGTGGCGGGATTAACGAAACATCGATGTCTTCATACGAGATATCGACTTCCCCATCTTTGTAACGTGCCATCGTCGTCTTCATGAACTGTTCGTCATTACGTTCCGGGAATTCCGGTTTGTAATGGGCTCCACGGCTCTCGTCCCGTTTAAGTGCGCCGAGTGTGATGACGCGTGCGAGGTCGAGCATGTGGTCGAGCTGTCGAATGAACGATGCCCCTTGGTTGCTCCAGCGTGCCGTATCCGTAGCCGAGATGTTATGGAAACGTTCACGCAATTCTTGGATTTTCTTATCCGTCGCTTCGAGCTTGTCGTTATAACGGACGACCGTGACGTTGTCCGTCATGAGTTCACCGAGTTCACGGTGGATTTGATACGCGTTCTCTGTCCCGTCCATCGCAAGGATGTCGTTAAAGCGTTCGATCTCTTCACGCTCGTTGAAGTTGAAGAGTGCGTCTGAGACGCTTTCTGTCGCTTGGTCGAGACCACGCATATAGTTGACTGCTGCAGGACCTGCTTCCATTCCGCCGTGAACGGCTGAGAGAAGTGAGTTCGCACCTAGACGGTTCGCACCGTGCATCGAGTAGTCACATTCACCGGCTGCGAAGAGTCCAGGGATGTTTGTCATTTGATCGTAGTCGACCCACAGTCCGCCCATCGAATAGTGGACTGCCGGGAAGATCTTCATCGGTACTTTACGCGGGTCGTCCCCTACGAATTTCTCGTAGATTTCGAGGATCCCACCAAGTTTGATGTCGAGTTCTTTCGAATCTTTGTGAGACAAGTCGAGGTACACCATGTTCTCGCCGTTGACGCCGAGTTTTTGGTTAACACATACATCGAAGATCTCACGTGTCGCGATGTCACGCGGTACGAGGTTTCCGTATGCTGGATATTTCTCTTCGAGGAAGTACCATGGCTTCCCGTCTTTGTATGTCCAGACACGTCCACCCTCCCCACGAGCCGATTCACTCATGAGACGAAGTTTGTCGTCCCCAGGAATCGCAGTCGGGTGAATTTGGATGAACTCCCCGTTCGCGTAGACAGCACCTTGGCGGTAAACCGCTGCCGCTGCTTGTCCTGTGTTGATGACCGAGTTTGTCGACTTACCGAAGATGACCCCTGGGCCACCTGTCGCCAAAATCACCGCGTCCGATGGGAACGCTTTAATTTCCATCGAGCGCAAATCCTGACAGACCGCACCGCGGCAGATGCCTTCTTCATCGATGACGGCACGAAGGAATTCCCATCCCTCATATTTCTCGACAAGACCTTGTGCTTCATAGCGACGGACCTGCTCATCGAGTGCATAGAGAAGTTGTTGACCTGTTGTCGCTCCAGCGTATGCCGTACGGTGGTGAAGCGTTCCACCGAAACGACGGAAGTCTAAGAGACCTTCTGGCGTACGGTTGAACATGACACCCATCCGGTCGAACATGTGGATGATTTTCGGTGCATTCTCTGCCATTTTTTGAACAGGTGGTTGGTTGGCGAGGAAGTCGCCTCCGTAGACCGTGTCGTCAAAGTGTTGCCAAGGAGAATCGCCTTCCCCTTTCGTGTTGACGGCCCCGTTGATGCCACCTTGGGCACAAACTGAATGTGAACGCTTGACCGGTACAAGCGAGAATAGTTTTACCGGAACACCCATCTCTGCCGACTTGATTGTCGCCATGAGTCCAGCTAGACCGCCACCGATGACGATCAAACTTTGATTTGCCATGTAAAATTCCCCCTAATTACAAGATGCCTGCAAACGTCAAAATCGAACGGATGCCGACAAAAGATAGTGCCAAGAACACGACACCTGATACGTAGCTCATGAGACGTTGCGAACGAGGTGACTGTGTGATTCCCCACGTGATCGAGAACGACCAAAGACCGTTCGCGAAGTGGAACGTAGCCGAAAGGATTCCGACTATGTAGAAGATCAACATGAGCGGGTTGTCGACGATGTTTTGCATCATCTCCGCATTGACTTCTACCCCGCGTAATTTCGCTAAGCGCGTTTCCCAAACGTGCCATGCGATAAAGATTACGAGGAAGACTCCTGTGAAGCGTTGGAAGAGATACAACCAGTTGCGTGCGTATGAATAACGGTTCGAGTTAATCGACCCAAGAAACGCATAGTACACGCCGTACACGCCGTGGAAGATCATCGGCAATGCGATAATCGTCACTTCAAGGAAGTACAGATACGGTAAGTTCTCCATGAATTTTGCTGCTTTGTTGAATGACTCCACCCCATCGACGATGTAGTAGTTGACCGATAAGTGAACGATCAAAAACAAACCGATTGGAATGACCCCAAGTAGCGAATGGACTTTACGACTGAAGTAGTCACGATGCGCTGCCATTCTAGTTCCCCCTTTTCACGAGCATTGGCTCGTTTTGTCAATAAAAGCGTTTTCAAATGCAGATATAGCTTTCTGACTCCTATTCTACTCTTGTGAAAATTGTATGACAAGATAACCTAGCCGATTTGTGCCACATTCTTTTCAAAAATACAGGATGACCAAATTCAGATTGGTCGTTATAATGATATAGAGAGATTGGAGTGATGGGATAGAATGGAAACGATGAGCCAACCAATTTTCGCGATTGAACTTCTTCGCGACTATGTGTTGACGGACTTGCTTGGTGAAGATTACGCCCAAGTCATCTATTGGTCAGGAAAACGGGTCGCCCGCAAATTCCCGACGATGTCTGACGATGAACTGACTGCATTCTTCGACGAGGCAGGTTGGGGAGCGTTGACGCTCAAAAAGGAACGTGGGAGTAAATTTACATACGAACTCATCCCACCGCCCACGACCCAAGCCAAGGCGACCGGTTACTATCAGCTCGAAGCTGGATTTTTAGCCGAACAGATTGCAGGTCGTTTCCAGTGCGTCGCGGAAGGATATGCCGACCCCGCCCGAAAAACTGTCCAAATCACCGTCCAACTAGACCGGAAAGACGATTACGAATAAGAGTCGATGCGTTTCGCATCGACTCTTATTTTTGTTTCTGCTGAAGTTGTTGACGCATGTAGCGACGGAATCCGTTGAGTTCATGTTGATCAAACGTCACGTCTTCCCCTTCATAGCCCTGAGTCGCCTTACGAACGACCGCTACAACATTTCCCGGAAAATGTTCGTTCTCTATCAGCCAACCGAGCGCTTCTTGTTTCGAGAGCAGGACACGTGCTTGTTCATAGGCCAATCCGCGCACCAAGTTCAACACGCAATAAATCGGATTTTCCTCTATTGTGTCGAGACAGTCGAGCGCATCTACCCGAATCGCATCAGAAAAATGAGCAGAATCGAATCCACAGAGCAATTGATGAAGTGGCTGTCCGCGCCAAATGATACCTCGTTGTAAAATCATCAACATATGAGCTGCCAAATCAGGATCGGTGAATCCTTGTTGCAATTCGGTTCGCTCTTCCCCACCTGCCTTTTCAAAACGAGAACGCCACCCTTCACTATAGTGAAACTCGAAGGGACTCGGGTGACACCAGTCTTTTATCTGGACCATCGTCATGATGCTCAGTTCGAGCGGATATGGTTCGTTGGAGTATAAGAGACAACAGTCGATGAGTTTTTGTCGTTCCTCCCGAGTCAATGCGTTCGATACGACGAGCAACAAATCTACATCACTTCGCTTCGGATGAAAGCCACCCATCGCTAATGAACCATGAATGTATATATGCTGAACGGTTGGTAGAAATTCATCAATCGCTCTCACGAATGAAGCGATTGTATTCTCCACGTCTGTCGGAAGCTGTCTCATTCATCCGTATCCTCATGCACATATTGAAGGACAGTCTCCGCCAGTTTTTCCGGTAGTCCCGCTTCTTTCAATTGTTCGAGCGAGGCCAGACGAATCTGTTTCATCGACCCGAAATGACGGATGAGCTGTTGACGACGCTTCGGACCGACTCCCGGAATCTCATCTAAAATCGATTTTGTCATCTTCTTCGTGCGCAAGCTGCGGTGGAAGGTGATGGCGAAACGGTGGACCTCATCTTGCATCCGCTGTAATAGATAAAAAGCACTCGATCGTGGATGAAGTTCCACGACCGCACCATGTTCACCGAACAACAGTTGGCTCGTCCGATGTCGGTCATCCTTTTTGAGTGAGCCGACCGGCAAGTCGAGCCCGAACTCGTTTTGGATGACGTCGAGCGCTGCATTCAACTGTCCGATTCCTCCATCAATCAATAGGAGATCCGGTAGACGCTTGTCTTCCGTCAACAGGCGGCGGAACCGTCGCCGCACGACTTCGCGCATCGTCTCGTAATCGTCCGGCCCTTGGACGGTCCGAATCTTATATTTCCGATACTCTTTCTTGAGCGGCTTCCCGTCTTCAAAGACGACGAGCGCCGATACGGCGTCAGCCCCTTGAATGTTCGCGTTATCGATGATGTCGACACGCGACAAGTTCGGGATGCCGATTGCTTCCCCGAGTTCACGCATCGCGAGCAACGTCCGCTCTTCGTCTCGGGCGAGCAATTCGAACTTCTCGTTCAAGGCGATTGTTGCGTTCTTCGTCGCCAAATCGAGCAGTTGTTTTTTCGCCCCACGTTTCGGTTGCATCACTTTCGTGCCGATGGCGTCATTTAATAAATCGAGACGGACCGTTTCCGGTACGAGGATTTCTTTTGGCACGACGTTTTGTTCATAGAACTGGACGATGAAACTTTCGAGTTCTTCGGAAGGCTCTCCATGCATCGGGAAGAGCGAGACATCTCGCTCGATCATCTTCCCACCTCGCATGTAGAACACTTGGACACACATCCAGCCCCGGTCAAGTGTATAACCGAAGACGTCTCGTGCAGTCGGGTCGGCCGTAATCATGTTCTGTTTATTCATGATCGATTCGACCGCTCGAATCTGGTCACGTAGTTCAGCAGCCCGCTCGAACTGCATGTCCTCAGCGGCGCGTCCCATCTCGACATTCAACTTCGCGAGCGTCTCGCTCGTCTCACCGTTCAAGAAACGACGAATCTCGTTGACAATTTCTTTTTGCGAATCTGTATCGACTGCGAGCTCACAAGGTCCTAAGCATTGCCCGATGTGATAATAGAGACAGAGTTTCTTCGGCATCGGCTGACATTTACGGAGCGGGTATAGTTTATCGAGCAGACGTTTCGTCTCGTTCGCCGCGTAAGCGTTCGGATATGGACCGAAGTAATGTCCGCCGTCTTTCTTCAGCTTACGTGTCGTCAATAGACGCGGATATGGTTCGTTCGTAATTTTGATGTACGGATACGTCTTGTCGTCTTTCAGGCGAATGTTGTACTTCGGGTCGTGCTTTTTGATGAGCGTCATTTCAAGGAGCAACGCCTCGAGTTCGCTCGCCGTCACGATGTACTCGAAGTCACGGATCTCTGCGACGAGACGCATCGTTTTGATATCGTGTGCACCCGTGAAGTAAGAGCGGACCCGATTCTTGAGATTTTTCGCCTTCCCTACATAGATGACCTCACCATATTCATTTTTATGCAGATAGCAACCCGGTTCGTCCGGGAGTAGTGCCAATTTATGTTTAATGTGGTCGGTATGACTCAATTCCATTCACCTCAGTTTAGCTTCCTCCTGGACGGGAAAAAGAGTGTGATATCTCGTCAGAGGAGGATTTTATATTATGAAACGATACGATGTCATCATTGTCGGTAGCGGGTCAGCCGCTAGCCAAGCCGCCACGATTTTACGTGACGCCGGTAAAGAAATTGCCATCATTGAAAACTGGACGTTCGGAGGAACGTGTCCTCAACGTGGATGTGACCCGAAAAAAATGCTCGCCGAAGGTGCCGAACTACTCGCCCGCACGGAACGTATGCGCGATCTCGGCGTCGAAGGAAGCCTATCCCTCGATTGGTCGTCCTTTAAAAAAAGGATTGATGAATATCGCTTCTCGATTCCTACGTCAAAAACGCAACATTGGAACGAGATGAACATTGATTTATATCAAGGGGAGCCTCACTTTATCGATGAAGACTCCATCGTCATCGATGGTCACGAGCTCTCCGCCCCTCAATTTTTAATCGCGACGGGCCAAACACCACGTCCTCTCGACATCCCAGGTGGCGAACTGGCGATCACGAGCGATGATGTGTTCGACCTCGACGCGTTACCGAAATCGATTCATATTGTCGGTGCCGGTTATATCGCTTTTGAATTCGCCCATATCTTCCGACGCTTCGGAAGCGACGTGACGCTTCTCATTCGCTCACGTGCGTTGAAGGCATTCGACCCGAACGTTGTCCATCGGCTCCTCGAAGAATCAAAACGAATCGGGATCACTGTCCGACACGACGTCGAACCGACACGAATCGACGGGAACGTCTTGACGTTATCAGATGACTCTACCCTTGAAGGAGTTGTCCTTAACGCCACCGGGCGAATTCCGAGCATCGAGCGACTTCATCTCGAAGCAGCAGGCGTCAATGCCGATCATCATGGTGTTCAGGTGAACGAGCATCTCCAGACGAGCAATCCGAATATATACGCCGCCGGAGACGTCGCTAACAGCCCAAATCCCGCACTCACTCCGTTCGCCGGTCAGGAAGGTCGTCTCGCTGCATTGAACATGCTTCACGGGAATACGCGGGCACTTCCCGAGCGCCCGGCACCGACCATCGTCTATGCGACGCCACCGATTGCCAAAGTGGGGCTCACCGTGGAGGAAGCGGAAGCCGAGGGCATCGACTTCGACGTGAAAGAAACGGACATGTCCCATTTCCTCACCTATTCACGCATCAATGACACGACCGCCTATTCGAAAGTATTGTTGAGTGCGGAAGGTCATATCATCGGGGCACATCTGATTGGGCACCATGCCCCGGAACTCATCAATCTGTTCTCTTTCATTATACAGAACAAACTGTCGCATCAACACGTGAAGCACTTAGAAGTCGCCTATCCGACGGCTGCCTCAGATATTTCATATCTCGTTTAATTTAAGTGTCCCCGTCGCGTTTTTATCATTTTTCAACAGAACATTTATGGTATGTAATTTCACCATAAAAAAACGACTCAGATCGCATTTTCGATCTGAGTCGTCATGTATTGAGAAGAGTTCATATTATAGTTTTGTTATTCTCGTTTACTATTTACGATTGTTAATGATTTCAGGTGCTAGCCAAGATGGACCTTTGTGTGCAAAAACAGAGTCATGGATATCAACGTTAGCCGTAACATCACGCGAGATGTTCTCAGCTTCTTGTCTAGACATAGGTTTTTTCTGACGATTAGCAAAATATACTAAGAATTCTTCTAAATCTTTTGTAAAACGTTCACGATCTACTGTTACGGTACCCATCAACATCCAACTCCTTCCCGCCATCTACTTCATAGGCTTTTCTTAGAACAAGTTTATCACAAAGTGCTAATCGTTCTATCCATGATACCTTTGATCACTTGTTGTTTATCTATTTCCCCATCCCGAAACTTCGAAACTAAGTCAGCAGGATTATTATCACTCATAATTCCGTATATAAGTGAGTGCCTGTGAATAAGACCTTCTATAAAAGATAACAGACCCTGATGAATAAGATTTATGTATCCGAATTTAGAATCTCATGAATATAACTTTCTTCTTGATTTAGTTTTTCAGACAAATTGGTATCGTTTAAAGCATGTGCAATTAAGTGCGCGCTGCTTAATAACTCTCTTGAATAATTCTCGTTATTTAAATGCAGTTCTATCATGCTCTTGCGTAAGGTACATAAAGCAATCTGAGTATAGAACTTTCGTTCTCTAAAGACTTTTAAAATTTCATCGTTTAACTTCTGTGCTTCCTCAATTCTTTTTTCTCTTAATAATAAATGAACTAAATTATATTTGAAGGGTAAAAAAATATTTTCGTGTTCTGGATGACGCTTGTATTTTTCCCCTTGCTTCAATGCAAATTCAGCTATATATTTGGCAGTTTCTATCGGAAATAAGAATAAAATATTATTGATTAGTCTAATATCCCATAAATACCAACTATCTGAGTTTTTTAACCTCTCCCATATTTTATCTCCGTGTGTTGAAGCTAATTCAAAATTATCGTCTTTGATGGCCATTAGTGCTCTCGAAACATTAAGAATATCGTTAATATAGCGATCTGAATTCTTTTTTAGATATTTTATAGAATCATTAATGATTTGGTTTAGTAAGTCTTCGTCTATAAATTTTATTTGATAAAAATTATATAGGATTTCTTCTCTAAGTGACCGATGCTTTAACGAATATAAATATTCGAATTCAACAATGTCTATCTCTAAATTAATGAGCAGTTCTTTAAATTTGTTATAACTGATCTCAATTTCTCCTAATTCAAATTTTGAGTAATTCGTTTGATGCATAATGCCCTTTGCGACTATTGATTGACTGTAATTTTTTGATTTTCTAACGTCTCTGATTATAGCCCCTATATCGCTGTACATATTTACACTCCTGCCATTAAATAATCATATATGATTATTTCAGACTGTAGACAAAACGCCCGTTTCATTTCGTCTGAAACGGGCGTTTTGTCGTATTTTGGGCCATGAGGCGCTCTGACCGAGCCT